>JAFWFI010000197.1 GCA_017515705.1 Bacillota bacterium | reverse complement strand
TAAATTGGTGCCGGGGACCGGGGTCGAACCGGTACGAGATAAAATCTCACGGGATTTTAAGTCCCGGGCGTCTGCCAATTCCGCCACCCCGGCGAAAAAATGGCTCCAAGGGTGGGACTCGAACCCACAGCCTATCGGTTAACAGCCGAGTGCTCCGCCATTGAGCTACCTTGGAACGCACCGTCCTTTGAGACCATCATCTCTCAGCGACAATAGATATTATATCTAAGTACCACCCTTCTGTCAAGCCTTTTTTCGTATTTATCAGCACCTGTCTTTTTTTCCGCATCCCTGTATTTTTGTCGTTTTCGCAAACGCTTTTATGATATAATGCACTAAAGAGGTTGTTTAAAAAGAAGTATATCAAGGAGGGGGTTTTTATGAAGAACAAAAGAAAAATCCTGAGCATACTGCTCACTCTCGCCATGGCAGTCGGACTTCTGCCCACGTTCGCCTTTGCGGCGCCCGGCAATTTCCCCGACGTTCCGACCGGCGAATGGTATTACAATGACGTGCAGAAGGCCGCGAACACCGGCCTGATCAACGGCTATCCGGACGGGACCTTCGGCCCGAACCGGAATATGACCTACGCCGAAGCCGTCAAGCTGGCTGCCTGCATGCACCAGAAACACACCACCGGTTCCGTGACGCTGAAGAACGGGAACCCGTGGTACCAGACGTATGTGGACTATGCAAAAGCCCACAGTATCATCTCAAAGAATTATCCCTGGGAATCTAACGCCACCCGGGCGGGTTACGTGGAGATCTTTGCCCACGCCCTGCCGGACAGTGCGCTGGAGGAACGCAACACCGTCCTGAACGACTCTATCCCGGACGTGAAGATGAGCCATCCGCAGGCTTCATCGATCTACAAGCTTTATCGGGCGGGAGTGCTGACCGGCAATAACGCCTCAGGGACTTTCCTGCCGAACAACAATATCCGGCGATGCGAAGTGGCCGCCATCCTCATCCGGATGATGGATCCGAGCGTCCGGAAGGAATTCACCCTTGGTTCTCTGACCATCGACACCCAGCCGAGTGACATCACGGTGGAAGAAGGCTCACCTGCCAACTTCCGGACATCCGTCATCGGCGGACGGGAACCCTACACCTTCGAATGGCACCTGAAGAAAGGCGTTACAGATGTCCCGGTCAGCGATGTGGAAGACCATTACGGGCATGACCTGGCGACCCTGGTCAATATGCGGTGTACGGCCGACTACAACAACGCCGGTTATTACTGCATCATTTACGATGACGACGGAAAATCAGTGAAGACCCGGACGGCAACGCTGACCGTGACCACTGCACCTCTGGAAATCATCACCCAGCCGAAGAACACCACCAAACTCGAGGGTGAAGATGCCGTTTTCACTGTGGAGGTCACCGGCGGTAAGGCTCCCTACACATACCAGTGGTATTTCTGCGACGCGGATGATTACATTTACCAACGCATTGAAACAACGCCTGAATACTATGAGCATTTCACCATCGACAGCAATGGAAGCAAATGCAGTCTGACCGCTAAACACGTGAATGTGTACATACAGCAGACCGGCACCAGATATTACTGTAAAGTCACGGATGCTAATGGAAAGATTGTAAACTCCGCTACTGCCACCCTTACCATCAGTAATCCCCCGGTGACCATCACCAAACAACCTGCGGATTATACAGCTCAGTACAGCAAGTACGGCTATTTCTCCGTGACGGCTGATTATGGCACACCTCCGTACGAATATGAATGGCACTGCATTCACAACGGGAATGATGAGACACTCTCCGATGGTATGGTATATTGGCATGTAGATCATTACCAACTGACGATAGCTAACTGCGCGCCCAGTATGGATGGTGATCTATTCTACTGCAAAGTATATGATGCGAACGGTTACTGGGTAAACTCCAAGAGAGCTACTCTCCATGTGATCTTCTAAAATTCAGTTGACGGCAAACACAAAAAAAGGTAAAATATTAGCACGTGATAAACCATCAAGAACCCGAAAGAGGTGCGTATAATGAAAAGAATCAAGACTTTAGAAACAAGAAACCTGGTGGAATCTGCTGTTAACGGCGGATGCGGCGAATGCCAGACCTCCTGCCAGTCTGCCAGCAAGACTTCCTGCAGCATTGCCAACCAGCAGTGTGAACAGCGTAAAGAAAACTAATTCCCACGGGAAGAGAAGTCGCTGCAAGACTCTTGCAGCGACTTTTTACTGTGAAGGGAACGAAAGGACAGAACATGGTTCACAGATACCAAAACAATGGATACAACATCGTGCTGGATTCCAACAGCGGCTCCGTCCACGTGGTGGATCCCCTGGCTTACGACGTGATCGGCCTGTTCGAAGACCACTCCGAAGAGGAAATCATCGAAGCCATGCTGGAGAAATACGCGGACACCCCGGACGTCACGGAAGACGAGATCCGGGAGACCCTGGAAGACATCCGGACGCTGAAAAAAGAATACAAACTCTTCACGAAGGACATCTTTGCGGATGCCGCCCCGGACCTGAAGAACCGGCAGTCCGTGATCAAAGCCCTGTGCCTGCACGTGGCCCACGACTGCAACCTCCGGTGCTCCTACTGCTTCGCCTGCGAGGCTGCCTATAAGGGCGAAACCGCCCTGATGAGCTTTGAAGTCGGCAAACGGGCCCTGGATTTCCTGATCGAGAATTCCGGCACCCGCCGCAACCTGGAAGTGGACTTCTTCGGCGGCGAACCCCTGATGAACTGGGACGTGGTGAAACAGCTGGTGGCCTACGGCCGGGAGCAGGAAAAACTCCATGACAAGAATTTCCGCTTCACCCTCACCACCAACGGCGTGCTGCTGGATGAAGAAGTGATAGAGTTTGCCAACAAAGAGATGAGCAACGTGGTATTGAGTCTGGACGGCCGGAAGGAAGTCCACGACCGCTTCCGCGTCACGCCCAACGGCAAGGGTAGCTACGACCTGGTAGTGCCGAAGTTCCGGAAGATGGCGGAGAGCCGGAACCAGAAGGACTATTACATCCGCGGCACCTACACCCATTACAATACGGACTTTGCCAACGACATCCTCCACGCGGCGGACCTGGGTTTCGAGCAGATTTCCTTCGAGCCGGTGGTCGGGCCGGAAAGCGAAGAATATGCGCTGAAAAAAGAAGATCTCCCGACGCTCATGGCGGAATACGACCGCCTGGCGGTGGAGATGATCAAAAGAAAAAGAGAAGGAAGAGGCTTTACCTTCTTCCATTACATGATCGATATGACCGGCGGTCCCTGCATCGTCAAGCGGATCTCCGGCTGCGGCGTGGGCACGGAATACATGGCCGTGACGCCCTGGGGGGACCTCTACCCCTGCCACCAGTTCGTGGACAATCCGGATTTCTTGCTCGGGAACGTCTTCGACGGGATCAAAAACACCGAAGTCTGTGACCGGTTCAAGTTCTGCAACGTCTACGCCCACAAGGAATGCAATGAGTGCTTTGCAAGGATGTACTGCAGCGGCGGCTGCCCCGCCAACGCGTTCCACGCCACCGGGGACATCACCGGCATTTACGAACTCGGCTGCGAACTGCACCGCAAGCGCATCGAATGCGCGATCATGATCAAGGTTGCGGAGGCTTTCGGGGAACCGGGAGAACAATAAACGTAAAACACTCTTGCCGAAATCGGATTTGTACTGTAAAATATAGATATCAAAAGGATTACCGCCTGTGGTATGGCGGTCCGGTCCTTATATTGGACGTAGAGCCGTCAATTCACAAGATTGACGGCTCGTTGTTATTTCAAGGCAATCACACAAACGGTGATGGCTGTAAGAATCACAAGGCAAAACTGACACAGTTCTGCGAAAGTGAATTTCTTCATAACATCACCCCCCTTCGGGAAGTGACCGAGCCGCCAAACGGTAATCCTGTACTTATTATATATTATATGCTATTATTGTCAATATATGTTTTTTCTGCTTCTCTTTTCTTTGCTGCTCTTATGTTGATCATCGACCCCGTCAGCAACAGTGCGATCCCCAGGATCATATTCCACGTCAGGTCCTCGTGCAGCACCAGCAGCGCGATGATCGGCGCGAACATGGGCTTCACGAAAAAGGCGATGGAAGCATTGGAAGGCCCGCAGGAATCGATGGCCAGGAAGTAGCACAGATACCCTACTCCCGTTACCAGCACGCCGATGTACAGCACCACTAAGATGTTGCTCATGCCGATCCCGGCGATGATGGGCTTGTGCAGGATCCCCATGGGGATCAGCATCACGATGCTGCCCAGAATAAAGCTCAAACAGGTCTGAGGGATGCCGCCGATCTTCGCGATCCGCAGTTTCCCTGCCGTGGCATATAAACCGAAGGTGACGGATGCGATCACCATACAGAGGATCCCGAAGGGGGTATTCCCCGCCGCCAGTCCGAAGGGGTTGGCCGCCACGATGAGCCCCAGCACGCTGATGCCCAGCACCAGAGCCTTCCGTTGCGTGAATCGGTCATTCACCATAAAATGAGCGAAGATCATCACGAAGATCGGGTTGGAGCAAATGATGACGGAAGCCAGGTTGGCGTTGGTGTGGTCGATGCCGATCTGGAAGGCCAGCATGCTGATGCAGATGCACAGGGTCCCCAATCCGGTCAGATACAGCCAATCTCCACGGGTCAGTTTCACGGCCCGTTTTTTCATTTCCCGGACCGCAAAGGGGATCAGGAAGATCCCGCCGATGGCGAACCGGATAAAGGTCAGCTGGTATGCATCCAGCTCCTGTCCCGCGATCTTCAGCACCACTTCCATGGTGCTGAACAACAGCGCCGTGCACACGATGAAAAAGATTTCTTTTTTGCCCATTATTGTTTCTCCTTCCCCCTTTCCGTCACCTGCCGCAGCTAACGATCTCGCCTTCCCCCCGGGGGGAAGGTGGCCGAGCACAGCGAGGTCGGATGAGGGGTCTCAAAGAAACCCCCGGGGATTTCCCCGGGAGTTTTTGATTCTTATTCCTTGCCGTTACATTTCACGCAGCTTCGCGTTGAATTTCTCCTGCAGTGCCTTCAGGATGGCTTCGTGCGGTCCTGCGATTTCTTCGTCCGTCAGGGTCTTGGCCGGATCCCGGTAACGCAGCGCATAGGCCATGCTCTTCATTCCCGGAGGAATCGGCGCTCCCCGGTACACATCGAAGAGTTCCGCATTTTCCAGCAGCTTCCCGCCGCTTGCCTTGATGACCTTCAGGATCTCGCCGGATTCCAGGTCCGCCTTCACCAGCAGCGCGATGTCGCGCTCGATGGCCGGGTACTTCGGAATCGGCTTGTAGAGGATCTCCAGGTCGCTGAGTTCAAACAGCTTTTCGAAATCCAGTTCCGCCACATAAACTCTTTCCGGCAGATTGTACTGATCCACGACAGCAGCGTTCATTTCGCCGAATTCGCCGATCAGTTCCCCGCCTTTATAGACTGCGGCGCAGCGTCCCGGATGGAATGTCTTGTTGTCCCGGACCGCCTTGTATTCCGCTTCGCCGATGCCCAGTTCCTTCAGCAGGCTTTCCACCACGCCCTTCAGCGCATAGAAGTCCGTGCCTTCGCCGTACATCCCGATGCAGACATTCTTCTTTTCCGTCGGCAGACCTTCATCGGTCTTGAATGCGTTCAGGAAGATCCGTCCCAGTTCGAAGGCTTCCACCTTATCGATGAACCGGGCGTTGTTTCTTTCCAGCACGTCCAGCATGTTCGGGATCAGAGTGGTCCGCATCACGCTGGTATCTTCGCCCAGCGGGTTGATGATCTTCACGAAATCCCGCTTGTAGCTGTCTTCCGGAATGAAGATCTTGTCCACGCCGGAGGGGCTTACGAAGGAATATGTCTGGATTTCGTCCAGGCCCATTCCCATCAGCTTTTCCTTCACCAGGTCCTCGATCTCCCGGTCCGGATTCTTCTTCGCGATCTGCAAGTCCTTCGGCAGGGTAGACGGATGGTTGTCGTACCCGAACATCCGGGCCACTTCTTCCACGTAGTCGATCTCTTCCAGCAGGTCGAACCGGACGGTGGACGGGGTGCAGGTCATCACGTCGCCGTCAGCCTCTACCTTGATTTCCAGGCTTTCCAGGATATCTTTCATCTCTGCTGTGGTCAGGTCGATCCCCAGCAGGTCGTTCACTCTCTTGGTCCGCACCTTTGTGGTAACGGGTTTGATTTCTTCCGGATAAACATCCACGGCTCCCGCCACTACGGTGCCGGCGCCCAGCTGTTCCACCAGCTGGCAGACCCGGTCCGCCGCAGTCCGGCACAGGTTGCCGTCCACGCCCTTTTCAAACCGGGAGGAAGCTTCCGTTCTCAGGCCCAGTTTCTTGGAAGTCCGGCGCGTGCCGTCCGGGTCGAAGCAGGCTGCTTCGATCAGGATCGTTTCCGTATCGTCTTCGATTTCGGAATTCAGGCCGCCCATGATTCCCGCCAGGGCCACGCCCTTCACAGCGTCGTTGATCAGCAAGCTGTCCGCATCCAGCGTCCGTTCGGTCCCGTCCAGGGTCACAAACTTCTGGCCGTCTTTCGCGGTGTCCACGATAATCTTTCCGCCTTCCACCATCTTGATGTCAAAGGCGTGCAACGGCGTGCCGTATTCCAGCATGACGTAGTTGGTGATGTCCACGATGTTGTTGATGGGACGGACGCCCGCCGCCATCAGCCGCTTCTGCATCCACCAGGGGGATTGCTCCACTTTCACGTCCTTCACGACCCGCGCCACATACCGTTTGCACAGGTCCGGCCGCTTGATTTCCACGTCGATATAGTTCTTCACGTCGTCGACTTCGTTTTCGATCTTCACATCCGGGTACTGCAGTTCCCTTCCGAATACCGCAGACGCTTCCCGGGCCATCCCCAGCATGCACAGGCAGTCGGGCCGGTTCGGGGTGATTTCGAAATCCACCACGTCTTCTTCCACTTCATATGCTTTCGCAAAATCCTGCCCGGCGTTGGCGCCGATGTCCTGCAGGATCCAGATCCCGTCCTTCACGGCTACGGGCACGACCTTGTCCTCGCAGCCCAGTTCGCCGGCGGAGCACAGCATCCCGAAGGATTCCACGCCCCTCAATTCGCCCTTGGTGATTTTCCGGCCGTCCGGCAATACGCCGCCGTCCAGAATCACCGGCAGCAGGGAGCCTTCCGTCACGTTCGTGGCGCCGGTCACGATCTGAACCGGCTTGTCCATTCCCACGTGCACCTGGCAGATAAAAAGTTTGTCCGCATCCGGATGCTTTTTGATGGACAGAACTCTGCCCAGCACGATTCCTTCGATCCCCGGCATTACCTTGAAGGCTTCTTCAATGTTGGAGCCGGACATGATCATTTTATCGCAGTATTCCTGAAGGGAAACGTCCTTCAGATCTACGTATTCATTCAGCCATCTGATTGGTACTAACATCTCTTTCCCCTCCTACTTGAACTGTTCGATGAACCGCATGTCGTTTTCATAGAGAAGGCGGATATCGTCGATTTCGTATTTTAACATCGCCACGCGTTCCACGCCC
>JAFWFI010000196.1 GCA_017515705.1 Bacillota bacterium | reverse complement strand
TGTATATGAAGATCACGAGTATTGACATTATCAAGTCTTACACAGGCGGCAGAGCCAGTGACGGAACCTGGTGGAACCCCATTTTCCTGAAGGTCAACACCGATGAAGGCATCACCGGCTATGGCGAAATCGGCCTGGCCTATTCCGACGCGATCTATGCGGCGGTGGGTATCTGTAAAGACTTTTGCCAGATCGTTATCGGCATGGACCCGCTGAACAGCGAAAAAATCTGGGATACCCTTCAGAGAGCGACATTCTGGGGCCAGGGCGGCGGCACGGTCATTTCCGCCGGTATGGCTGCCATCGATATCGCGCTGTGGGACATCAAGGGCAAAGTGGCCAACATGCCGGTTTATCAGCTCCTGGGCGGCAAGACCAACGACAAGCTGAGAACCTACGCCAGCCAGGTGCAGTTCGACTGGGCCAAGGAGTCCAAGAACCTGGTGTATCCGGAAGAATATGCGGAAGTAACCCAGAAAGCCATGGAAGACGGTTATGACTGCGTGAAGGTCGACCCGCTGGGCGTTGGAATGGACGGCGAATGGATCTGGAAGTATCCGTCGCTCCTGAGCTATGATATGCTCAAGCTGGGTTATGAGAGAATCGCGGCGATTCGTGATGCGGGCGGCGACAAGATGGACATCATCGTTGAAATGCACTCCCAGACCAACAAGAATACAGCGATCCAGTTCGGCCAGATGATCGAAGACCTGAACATCTTCTATTATGAAGAACCGACGCAGCCGCTGAATCCGGAAATGTTCCGGGAGATCGCAGACAAGGTAAACATTCCGTTGGCCAGCGGCGAGCGGATCTACACCCGCTGGGGTTATCGTCCCTTCATGGAAAACCGGTCCCTGGCCGTCATCCAGCCGGATCTGGGCAATACCGGCGGTATCACCGAAGGAAAGAAGATCTGCGACATGGCGCACCTTTACGAATGCGGTGTGCAGCTGCATCTCTGCGGCGGCCCGATCGCCATTGCGGCGGCGCTGCAGGTGGAAGCGGTCATCCCGAATTACCTGATCCACGAGCATCATCAGTATGCGCTCATCGAGAGCAACATCGAAATGTGCAAGTACGATTACCAGCCGAAGGACGGGTACTACGAAGTGCCGGATCTGCCGGGCATCGGACAGGAAGTCACCGAGGAGACCATCAAGAAGGCCGACGTCATCACCATCAAATAAAGACCGGCTTTTCAAACAGAATATGCGAAATCAAAAGCTCTCTGCGCTTACCGTGCAGGGAGCTTTCTTGTAAGAAGAAGGAACAAACCCGCCGCCTTTCAGGGGCGGTTTTACTGAGTGAAAAAGTAAAACCGCCAAGGTCCAGGCGGAGGGGCATTGGCGGTTCAGTCCATGCGGCGGGGCATTGGCGGTTCTGTCCATGCGGCGGGGCGTTGGCGGTTTGAGATTTGTCAAACGCTTCTCATGCTGAGCGAGATGCGTTTTTTCTTTTCGTCGACTTCCAGGACAGTGACGTCCACGACCTGGCCGACGGTCAGGACTTCCGAGGGGTGTTTGATGTACCGGTCGGCGATCTGGGAGATGTGCACCAGTCCGTCCTGGTGGACGCCGATGTCCACGAAGGCGCCGAAGTCGATGACGTTGCGGACAGTGCCCTTGAGCTTCATCCCTGGCTTCAGGTCGCTGATCTCCAGTACGTCGGTCCTCAGGATCGGCGGGGGCAGCTCATCCCGGGGGTCCCGGCCGGGCTTCATGAGTTCCTTCATGATGTCCCGCAGGGTGGGAACGCCGATCCCGCAGGTTTCGGCAAGCTTTTTCTCGCCGATCGACTTTACCTGTTTCGGCAAATCCCCGATCCGCCGTGCCTGTACGTCCTCCAAAGTGTAGCCGCATTGCTGCAGGAGTATCTGAGCGGCGGGGTAGCTTTCCGGGTGGACGCCGGTATTGTCCAGGACGGAAGCGCCGCCGGGGATCCGCAGGAAACCGGCACTCTGCTCAAAGGCCTTGGGCCCCAGCTTCGGAACTTTCAGGAGTTGTTTGCGCTCCCGGAAGGGACCGTTTTCCTCCCGGTATTTCACGATGTTTTCCGCGACCGCAGATGACAGGCCCGACACCCGCTGCAGCAGGGGCGCCGACGCCGTGTTCAGGTCCACGCCCACGGCATTGACGCAGTCTTCCACCACGCCGGAGAGGGATTCGTCCAGCCGCTTCTGGGGCATGTCGTGCTGGTACTGGCCCACGCCGATGGCCTTCGGGTCGATCTTCACCAGCTCCGCCAGCGGATCCTGCAGCCGGCGGGCGATGGAGACCGCGCTCCTCAGGTTCACGTCGAATTCCGGGAACTCCTTTGCCGCCAGCTTTGAGGCGGAGTAGACGGAAGCCCCGGCTTCGTTCACGATCATGTAGGAGACCCCGCCCCCGAGCTTCCGGATCATTTCGATGGCCATCTGTTCCGTTTCCCGGGAGGCCGTCCCGTTGCCGATGGCCAGGTGGCGGACCTTGTGCTTTTTCACCATCCGTCCGAGGATGTCGATGGCCTCCTGCTTCTTCCGTTCATTGAAGGTCGGGTAGACCACGCAGGTGTCCAGCACCTTTCCCGTGGGGTCGATGACAGCCACCTTGCATCCGTTGCGGTACCCCGGGTCCAGCCCCATCGTCACGGCGCCCTTCACCGGCGGCTGCATCAGCAGCGGCTTCAGGTTCAGGGCGAAGTTGCGGATGGCGCCTTCGCAGGCTTTCTCCGTCAGGGCGGAGCGGAATTCGTTCTTGAGGGAAGGGGAGAGCAGCCGCCCCCAGGAATCCTCCGCAGCGGTGCGGATGAATTCACCGGCTTCGGATTTCCCCCGGATCGTGTCCCGGGCGATCGTCTGCAGGGCGGTCTCGTCGTCAAAGTCCAGGGAGACCTTCAGGAAGCCCTCCTTTTCGCCCCGGTTCAGGGCCAGGACCTGGTGATCCTGGAGCTTTTTCAGGGGCTGGTCGAATTCGTAATACAGCCGGTACACGGAATCCTCCTCTCCG
>JAFWFI010000033.1 GCA_017515705.1 Bacillota bacterium | reverse complement strand
TTCTGCAGTTCGTAGTAGTAATTCGGTGTTCCGTCTTCATTGTGGTATTCCGTGAAGGCCCACAGTGCGGTGTTGACACGGCTGCCAACCCATTCGATCCCGTCGCCGGTATCGTAGCAGCTCACCAGGGAGCCGTCATGGTCTACAGCGTAAATCTTGTATTTCTTCTGTTCGTCGTCCCAGATCCGGGTGTAGATGATCAGCTGGGACTGGCTTCCCTTGCTGTCCGCTCTGTTGTCGTGAACTTTTTCCTCATCCGATACGCTGACCTTCTTGGCCTTGTACAGATTGAAGTCTTCTTCGGTCAGTACGGAACGTTCCACCAGGTTCATCCACTTGGTGCTGGTGTTGCCGTTGTTTCCCCAGAAACCATTTGCTGCATCGCTTCCGTTCAGGTGGAGGTCGATGGCATAGCCGTTCATCAGGAAGCTATATTTCCCGCTGTTGGCGTCGGTTCCCGGAATCGCGGTGAACAGGGACTTCGCGCTTGCCTTGTTCTCCAGGGTCAGGTTCTTGCCGTTCAGGGTCAGGTACTTCTTTGTGCCGTCCGCCATGGTGGTGATATAGTACTTGTCCGCTTCCACGGATTCGAAGGTCCAGTCCGTGATGTCGCTGTCTTTTGCCACCAGGAGGATGCCGCTGTTGTTGATGACATCCGGCTGCATCAGCATTTTCTTCGCTGCCAGGTGCTGCCCGTCCTTCGCTTCTGCCATCAGGGCCGCTGCTGTAGCTGTATCGTTGTGGTAAGCGATGCCGTAGGTCTTTCCGTCCAGGTCATAAGGATCTTTGTTCGGGTTGAGGGAGGATGCGTAGGTGAGGATCACCGAAGCATTTCCTGCGTTGTTGTTATCCGTCCAGAACCGGATCCCGGTGCCGCTGCCGGAGTACTGCAGCCATTCGTTCTTACCTTTTACCTTGATGAAGAACATTCCGTTCTGAGCCATGCTGACTTCCAGAGCAGATCCTTTGTCCTTCAGGTCCAGCAGGTTTCCGCTGGTGTTGTTGATGTACTTCTTTTCTTCGTTGATAACTGTATAAATATAGTAGGTGTTCGCTGCTCCTGCCGGTTCGAAATACCAGGTGTTCGCTTCCTGCGCATTTCCCTTGGCGATCGTTAAAGCGCTTTTGGCGTTCAGGGTATTCTGGAAGTACCAATTGTTCTGAACGGAGAGGTAAAACGCTTCGTTTGTGCTGCTTGCCAGTTCTTCCAGGTTCGCTGCGGTCCGGATCTCGAACTGAGCCGGTTCCGGAGCTTCCACGATGGCGTAAACGGAGAAGCTGCTGCTCTTCATTTCCAGAGCGTCCTTTTTCACTTCCGCTTCCATTACTTCTGCGGTTCCGTCGCCGGCGATGTGTACCACTTCCGGCTGTGTCAGGTCGGAGATGAAGTCTGCCTTGAAGGTGATCTTCACTTCGCCTTCCGGCTCCACTTCGTTTCCGGCGGAGAAGAAGGTGATGTCCATGGCCTTGCGGATGGTCCGGTCTTTTCCGGCAGCATCCTCTACCAGTGCCGAGTAGGCTTCGTCTTCCACGCTGCTGAGCTTCATCTGTGCATCAGCCGGAAGCACGCCTTCCGTGAATTCCGCTGTGACTTGGATCCCTTCCAGGCTGCCCTTCAGGGTGACTGCCTTCCGGGGGCTTTCCTGAACTGCTTCCTGCCGGACTTCTTCCTGCTGAACCGCTTCTTCAACCGGAGCCTGATCCGCTTCGGGGATTTCGGTTTCGATCTGTTCGATGATTTCCGGTGTCAGGAGTTCTTCCTGCTTCGCTTCTTCGATCATCTCCCGTGCTTCTTCCGCTGCCGCCGAATCTTCTTCGGTGATGGTTTCATCCAGTACTGTAACCGCCGGGTCCTCTGCGGACATCTCGGTGACCTGCAGTCCGTTTTCTTCTGTATTCTCCAGAACGAGGATCATTTCCTCATTCTCTTCATTCGTTTCCGTTTCCAGGATGATGCCGATGCGGACTTCTTCGCTGCCTTCTTCCAGGATTTCTACCAGAGTTCCTGCTTCCGGAGCAGCCGCTGTTTCCGTGTCAGCGTTTTCCTGTTCGGAATCTTCCGCTTCTTCTGTCTCTGCGCTTACTTCGATGCCTTCTTCTGCAGCGAAGTCCTGGGAGATAGCTTCTTCTGCCATCAGGCTGGTGCCTGTCATATCTGCCTTTTCCGCGGTAATTGCGGGCAGGATCATCCCATAGGTGGTCCAGAACAGAACGACGCACGCCAG
Organism: Bacillota bacterium; assembly: GCA_017515705.1. Taxonomy (GTDB): domain Bacteria; phylum Bacillota; class Clostridia; order Peptostreptococcales; family Anaerovoracaceae; genus RUG14258. The sequence goes on along the minus strand of JAFWFI010000033.1, from coordinate 3,839 downwards.
AACCAGGCTGGTCCGAGTCAGCAGTCTTCTGCGTCTTCTTACAGTCAGAAGCCTTGTATTCAGATTTCTTCTTGTCGTTCTCGCGTTTCTCATTGTTGATCTCCTCAGTGCCGGTTCGTTCCGGCTGTTCCGGCCCATCCGGGCTTTTGTGTTTTTTCTTGTCTTAATTTTAGCAACCGGACAATCAAAAGAACCGTCACTGTTTGGGACAATAATGCGACAAATTCGATTTTTTTCATTTATATTAAGAAAAACTGCTTCTGAAAACATCACGGCCACACAAAGAAAAGACCCGGAAATCCTGTTAAGACTTCCGGGTCTTGTGGTCGGTATTCCATTTATTCGTGAAGCAAATCACTGCTGCTCATGCTTTCCGAAATCAGTCGGTTCAGACGCTGTGCCGGACGGTACAGCAGCAGGCCGATCACAACGGAAGCCGCGGTAAAGACCAGCAGCACAGCCATGCACCTCAGCCAGGTATTCCCGTAGGCGCCGGCGACGCATTCACGCATGGCATCCATCGCATATCGGAACGGCATGAAGGGATACAGTGCCCGGAACTCTGCCGGAAGCACTTCCACCGGAAAAGTTCCTCCGGCTCCCGCTACCTGCAGGACCAGGACGATGACTCCCAGGGCCAGCCCGATATTGTCCAGTGCGAATTTCAGCGCATAGTTGATCATCGTAAAGGCAATGCCGTTCATGCAGGCAGCCAGCACAAATTTCACCGGGTGTTCGCACTGGATCCCGACGTACAGAAGATCTCCCAGGGAGACGATCAGGGCCTGTGCCAGTCCCACAAAGAGGTAGAGACGGTATCTTCCGAAAAACCGCTCCCGGAGTTTCACTTCCCCCAGTTCCTCCCGGCTGCGCACCTTCGCACTGATCAGGACTGTTGCCAGAAGCGCCCCCACCCACTGGGCCAGCACGGTATAGAAAGGCGCCATGGCCGAACCGTAATTCCCGATGGGGTAGATGACTTCGGTTTCCATGTTGATGGGAGACGCCAGGTTCCGGGCGATCTCCTCGGCGCTGCTGGTGGTCAGGTGATTGATGTCCCTGAACCGGGCGCTGCCCGCCAGGTTTTCAAAAATCGCCGAGAGGGAGCGAAGTCCCTGCTGCAGGGAGGCCGCCGTCAGGATCGTCTGGTCCAGTCCGCCGGACAGGTTCTGCAGGGCTTGCTCGGTCCCTCTCAGGGTAGTGTTCAGCGAACCCAGGTCTCCGTAGATCTGCGTCAGCGCATCCCGAAGCTGTGCGATGGAATTCCCGGTTTCCGTCAGAATCTGATTCACCTTCCGGTCCAGATCGCCTTCCGCTTCCTTTTCGATCCGGGCCGTGATCGCTTCCGCCTGAGTGATATCTTCGGTCAGTCCCGTCAGAGTGGCCTGCACATCCGTCCATGCCATTTCGTCCGCGTTCGAAATGCCTGCCAGTTTATCGTCGATCCGGTCCAGGCGGTCTGACAGATCCATGAAATGCCCCGCCAGGCCCGTCAGACCCAGGGTATTCAGCCGGTCCGCCGTATCCACGGCGGAAGAGTTCATCTCCCGGACCTGTTCCAACCGAAAATCCAGTTTGCTGTCCGTAAAGTTATGGACCAGGTCTGCGTCAGACCCCAGGTCCGCCAATTCGTCATTCAGGGATTGAAGCATCCGGGTGATCGCTGCAGCTTCGTTTTGAACCGCCGCAGTGACCGGACGGTTATCCTCCGCCTGCGGCATCGCCTGCTCCCCGGCCGTCAGCATCTTCTGCCCGGCTGTCAGTGTGTCCTGTGAACCGCCGATCAGAACCTGTGACGCTTTCAATAGCTGGTCGGCTGCCACCGACAGGTCCGATACGGTCTGCAGCATCAGGATGGACTCCTCCAGCATGCTGTCCAGGCTGTTCATCCTCTGTCCCAGATCCCCAAACATCTGACCCGGTTCCAGACCTGCGGCTTCCGCCACTGCCGCCCCATCCGCGATATACTCGCCCAGGGTTTCCACAAAAGCCGCATCCACTTCCTGCTGCAGGGCTGTCTTTGCTTTGCCGGTGATTTTCGGAGCTATGGCGTTCTTTTTGACATTCTCATAATACTCGATTTCCGGATGCCGAAGTTCTCCCGTGGTGAAACTCATGATGCTGTCGGAAAAATCGGCGGGAATCACCAGGGCGGCATAATACTTGCCCGATCGGGTCCCTTCCAGGGTCTCTTCCCTGCTTTCCGTAAAGACCCAGCCGATGGAGTCATTGGCCTTGAGGGCTTCGGTGATTTTCTCCCCGACATTGATATACAGTCCCAGCATTTCCGCACCCTCATCTTCACTGTACACCGCCACCGGGATCCGGCCGGTGGCTTCGGCTTCATAGGGATCCCAGTTGGACAGGATGTTGAACCAGGCGTAAAGGCAGGGAACGATGCACAGTCCCATCAAAATGACAATGGCCACCACGCTGGATGTCAGCCGCCTGAAGTCATGGAGGATGATATGGAGGGTATTCTTCATTTGCCTTCACCTTCCTCCTTATTGCCGGCCAGGCGGCCGGCGCGATGGGCGATTGCCCTGTCAAGGATCCTTTCGGAAAGCTCGCTGTGTTCCGGAAGGAGCGTCCCGAAGTCCTCTTCCCGGTCTGTCATTTTCTTCAGTTTTTTCTGCACGGAGTCATCCAGGTATTCTACGCCGATCAGATAGATGGAGACCGCAAACATGCACAGAACCCAGATCAGCAGGAAAATGGCCTTGTCGCTACCCGTCAGCCAGCGGATCACCCCCAGGATAACCGGCAAAAGCAGGAGGATGACCGTGCCGATGCGGATCCGCTGCCTGTTTCTTTTATGAAGACTCAGGCTGAAAGACAGTAAATCCATATACAGTTGTTCGTACCGGTCCCCGGACCGGGATTCCTGTTTCATCGGATCCATTTACAACACCTCCGTTTTCTCCAGCCTTTCCGTTACGAACTCGTTCATCCCGATAAAAGGCTTTCGAATCAGCAGCCCCAGCAGAATACCCAGCCCGAAAAAGACCAGAAGTTGTGCCAGGTAGATCAGGTAATCCATCCCGTACATGCCGCAAAGCGCCTCGCGCATGGCGTTGATGGCATAGGGGAAGGGGAAAAACAGATAAATCTTTGCAAAGACCGGCGGAAGGATCTCGATCGGGAACGACCCGCTGGATCCGGCGATCTGCAAAACCATAACGACAATGACGATCGCTTGTCCGATATTGCCGAACGACAGGGTCAGGGCATAGATCAGCATGACGAAGACCAGGCTGGTCACCGCCGCAGCACCCCACATCAGCCAGGGATGGACCGGAGTGCAGTGAAGCAGGAAGATATCGCCGAGAACGATGACAGCTGCCTGAAACTGTCCCACCAGCGCAAAGATGAGATAGCGTCCGAAGAAACACTGCGCTTCCGACGCCTCCGGGAATTTCCGGCGGTTGACGCGGGTCTTCAGGATCGACACCAGCATGACGCCGCCGACCCAGATAGCCAGGACGGAATAAAAGGGCGCCATGGCCGACCCGTATCGTCCCACGGAATAGATTTCCGTTGTCCTGACATCCACCAGATTGGAGAAGAACCCGCTGTAGCTGTCCGGATCTCCGTTCAGGAATTCCGACAGAATCTGCCGCTGTTCCTCTTTATCCGCCGACTGTACCCGTTCGATGATCTGGTCCAGCCTGTTTTCCAGCGGGATCAGGGACTTTTGCAGACGGCCCATCATTGCCCTCAGCCCCGTCAGCGTGTTACCGGTGGATTCCAGCAGCGGGTCTATATCGTCCAGCACCCGGCTCCCCGAAGACAGAAGCGGGCTGGTCACTTTCAATGCGTTGTCCACTTCCGACAGCAGC
>JAFWFI010000195.1 GCA_017515705.1 Bacillota bacterium | reverse complement strand
TTCAGGTCCAGCCCCACGATCTCCACATCCCGTCCCAGTTGTTTTTTCAGGTAATAGTACAGGCCGAAGGTCAGGTAGGCCTTCCCGCAGCCGAAGTCGATGATGCGGATGGTCCGGTCCTCCGGAAGGGCATCCAGCACATCCCGGGTAATCTCCAGGAAGCGGTTGATCTGCCGGAACTTTCCGTAATACCTGGAGTGGACCTGGCCTTCGTCGGTCATGACGCCCAGCCGCACCAGGAAGTCCACGGGCTCCCCGGCGGGGATCACGTATTTCTTGGCCTGGTTGTGGGACAGCCCCTGCCGCTTCATGGTGGGAGCGCCCTGAATGATCCGCGGATTCTCCGGTTTTGCCGCCAGGACCTGGTAGTCCGCGCCGACAGTAAAAAAGTTGGCCTGCTTGAAACTGTTTTCCATCAGGAAAGCCACCTGTTCCAGGAGTTCTTCCGGATCCAGGTTTTCATGCAGGACCTTGTTTTCGTATACGTATTCCGCCTGGTACATCCGGCCGTCCTTCCCTTCGAAGGGGCGGATGACCGCCTTGGCGTAGGGAACGCTCTTTTTTCGCCTGTTGCCCAGCACCAGACGGATGAGGCTGTCCTCTTCGAGGATCTTCCGGGTCAGGTCCAGGATCTCTTTCATTCTTCGGTCTCCTTGGCTTTCGGGTTCTCATCCAGCCCGCCGTTGGCTTTCCGCAGTTCTTCTTCCAGGAAATCGTGCAGCTTGTCCGACAGGGCGTTGATTTCCGCCCGGTCCATCCCGGCGGTGTCGATGGGCGGGTAATAGGTAATGGTGACGGTGGTGGGGACCATCCGGTTCCCGTTTTCCTCGAACATCTTATAGGTTCCGTTGATCAGGAAGGGTACCACCGGCACTTTGTTGCGGGTGGCGATCATCAGGGCGCCGGGGCTGAATTCGTTCATGAAATTGCCCTTGCTCCGGGTCCCTTCGGGGAAGATGTGGATGCTGCGTCCTTCCCGGATCAGGTCGGTGGCTTCCTTGACTCCCAGCATCCGGGTGCGGGTGTTGGTGTTGTCAAGGAAAACGCAGTCGATGGTTTCCATCCAGGTCTTCAGGAAGGGCACCTTGCCGATGCCTTTTTTCGCCAGGTAGGCGTACATCTTCTTTGTATCGCAGGTGGAGAGGATGGACAGGATGTCGAAATAGCTCTGGTGGTTGCCTACCAGCACACAGGTCTCATCCGGGATGTTTTCCTCGCCGGTGACGATGACCTTGTGGCCGCCCCACCAGAGGATCCTCCGGCTCATGTACTGGATGAATTTCGGCGCCATCCGGTCCCGTTTCTTCAGGTTTTCCTCACCCCGCACTTTGGTCAGGTGCTTGCAGTAAAGCATCCAGGGGGTAAACAGAAAGAATTCCAGAGTGACGTTGATCAGTGCGATCAGGGTGCGTAAGTGTTTCATGATGTATCTCCTTATAAGATCCTTCGCTTCGCTCAGGATGACAGTGGTCCCAACTTTATCTCTGTGATTATACCATATCCGTTTTACAAATGGCACGAATTTTGATAGAATAAATATAATAAAAACAAACAGGGAGGAATTTGCCATGGCATTGACAGGAAAAGCATTGATCGCACAGGGGGGCGGCCCTACCGCAGTCATCAACCAGACACTGGTAGGCGTGATCCAGGAAGCGAGAAAACACGCGTGCATCACCAAGATCTACGGTGCGGTAAAAGGCGTGGAAGGCATCGTGAACGAGGATTTTCTGGACCTGACGCAGGAAACGACCCATAATCTGGAGGAAGTGGCTCTGTGCCCGTCTTCGGCACTCCGTTCCACCAGGGTAAAACCGGACGAGGAATTCTGCAAGCAGATCTTCAAGGTTTGCTCCGTCCACGATATCCGTTATTTCTTCTACATCGGCGGGAACGATTCGGCGGATACGGTGCGGATCGTGAACGAAGAAGCGGAAAAAGCCAACTATGAAATGGTCTGCATCCACATTCCGAAGACCATCGACAACGACCTGAGACAGAATGACCACACCCCGGGATTCGGATCGGCGGCCCGGTTCGTGGTACAGGCATTCAAGGGCATCAACCTGGACGTCAATTCCCTGCCGGGAATCTACATCGGCGTGGTGATGGGCCGGGATGCCGGCTTCCTGACGGCTTCCGCGGGACTTGCCCGGGAATTCGAGGACGACGGTCCCCATCTCATCTACGTGCCGGAACGTCCCTTCAGCAGGGAACAGTTCGTGGAAGATGTCCGGGAAGTATACAATAAATACGGAAAATGCATTATTGCGGTATCGGAAGGGATCCGGACGGAATCCGGGGAACTCTTCCTGGCTTCACTGAAAAAGGATCTGGAAAAAGACCCGCACGGCAACGTGTCCCTTTCCGGTTCCTCCGCCCTTGGGGAAGCCCTGGTGGCGGAACTGAAGAACGCCAATATCGCCAACCGTGTCCGCTGCGACACCTTCGGGTATCTCCAGCGTTCCTTCTTTGAATGCGTTTCCGACGTGGACCGCAACGAAGCGAGGGAAGTCGGGGAAAGAGCCGTTCAGTTTGCGGTCTGGACCGAAAAGGACGGTTCCGTTTCCATCAAGCGGACCGGGAACTATTCCGTGGACTTCGTCCTCAGTGAACTGAAGGACGTGGCGCGGGTGTCCAGAAGCATGCCGGAGAACTTCATCAACGAAGCCGGCAACGATATCACGGACGACTTCCGGCTCTACTGCCGGCCGCTGCTGGGCTCCGGCGTGCGGAGCACCGCCCGGCTGAGAGCGCCGAGAGTGCCCAAGCTCCTGAATACGGAGAAATAAAAGGAGAGTGAAACCATGGATATGGAAAAGATCGCCAAGTTAAAAGAGTATATCGATGAAAGCAAGAAGATCGTCTTCTTCGGGGGCGCCGGGGTTTCCACCGAAAGCGGCATCCCGGATTTCCGTTCGGAAAAAGGACTGTACAAGGCGAGAAGCGAGTACGGCTATTCCCCGGAGGAAATCATCAGCCGGTCGTTCTTCGACATTCATCCCGACACCTTTTTTGACTACTACAAAAAGAACCTGGTGTACCTGGATGCGGAACCGAACAAAGCCCACAAGGCTCTGGCGAAGCTGGAGGAACAGGGGAAACTGCTGGGGGTGGTGACCCAGAACATCGACGGCCTGCACCAGAAAGCGGGCAGCAAGAAGGTGTACGAACTCCACGGTTCGGTGCTGCGCAACTACTGCATGCGCTGCCATGAATCCTACACGGCGGAAGAGATCGTGGCCATGGACGGCGTGCCCAAATGCGAATGCGGCGGGACCATCAAACCCGACGTGGTGCTGTACGAGGAAATGCTGGACGACCAGGTGATCTCCGGCGCCATCCATGCCATTGAGAAAGCCGACATGATGATCGTCGGCGGGACTTCGCTGGTCGTGTACCCGGCGGCGGGCATGATCCGCTATTTCCGGGGCAAGCACCTGGTGGTAATCAACATGAGCGCTACTCAGGCCGACCGCCAGGCGGACCTGGTGATCAACGATTCCATCGGAGAAGTGCTGGGCGCGGCGATGGGAATCTAGATGGCATATTAGAGATTGAAGAATAAAGATTGAAGATGGAAGAAGATCCTTCGCTTCGCTCAGGATGACTATGGGCAAAGCCCGAAGCCGGAAGCCTGAATCCCGACGCTGCCAGTTTTATGTCATCCTGAGGGCAAAGCCCGAAGGATCTTTTCTCTTATCTCCAATCTCCCATCTTCAATCTATATCACGGAGTACAAACTATGAAACTGATGCATTTAGGGGATCTTCACCTGGGGAAGTCCCTGAACGAATTCAATCTGATCGAAGACCAGCGCTTCATCCTGGACCGGCTCCTGTCCATTGCGGAACAGGAGGCGGTGGACGGGGTGATGATCTGCGGGGATGTGTACGACCGGGCGGTGCCGGGGGAAGCGGCAGTGGCATTGCTGGACGCCTTCCTGACGAAGCTGAAGGAAGCCGGAAAGACGGTCTTTATGATCAGCGGGAACCATGACTCC
>JAFWFI010000032.1 GCA_017515705.1 Bacillota bacterium | reverse complement strand
TTTATTTCTCATAATTCCTCTTTTCCAGTATCATATTAAAGATATGAGATCCGTAACCAAAGCCACAGATCCCATCTCCAATCTTCAATCTCCAGTCTTCAATCTCATTACAGGGTGCAGAACCGGTGGAGGATCGCCGCCACCTGTTCCCTGGTTGCAACGGTCTTCGGTTCCAGCAATCCGCCGTTGCCGTTGATCAGGCCGGTGGTGATGGCCCATCCCAGGGCCTCTCTGGCATAATCGCTGACCGCATAGGCGTCGCCGTAACGGTTGACGGCGGATGCGTCTCCGCTGCCCGCCTGGCCATTGTAGACCGCGTACCGGTACAGAATCACCGCCAGCTGTTCACGGGTGATCCCGCTGTCCGGCTGGAAGGCTCCGTCCCCGGTGCCGTTGACAATGCCCTCGGAAGCAGCCCAGCGTACGGCTTCATAGTAGTAACTGCCGGCCGCCACATCCCAGAAGCTGACCGCCTGCGAAGCGGAAGGCTGCTGTTCTATCCGGTGGAGGATCGTGACGATCATGCCCCGGGTGGTACGTGTGGTGGGTTCGAACATGCCCGGACCCGTTCCCTTCATCAGGCCGTTCTGGTAGGCATAAGTGATGTCCCCTGCGCTCCAGCGGCCCTGTTCCACGTCCGTAGCCGGAAGCCCCGGTACGGTGCCGCAGTGGATCCGGATGCTGGCGTAAGGCTGGCCCGCCGGCCATTTGCAGGCGCTGTTCCACTGAGCCTGCGTGCCGGAGAAATACACATCCTTCAGTTTCGGGCAGTCCGCAAAAGCGGATTTATCCACCAGGGAAAGTCCTGCTGTCAGCATGATCTGCTCCAGGTTGGCGCATTCACTGAAGGCAAAAGCGTCAATCCGCTCCACGCCCTGGGGGAAGGTCACTTCCGTCAGGGTGTTCATGCCGGTAAAGGAGTCCGCCGGCACGGTCTTCATGCCGGATGACAGAATCAGGCTCTTCAGCGTCGTTACGCCCTTAAAGGCGCTGTCCTTTACTTCCTTCACGGTATCCGGCATCTTGTACACGGTCCCGGGCGCTGCCGGGGGATAGAGGATGAGCTGTGTCACGCTCTTGTTGTACAGTACGCCGTCGCGGGATGCGAACCGTTTGTTGGCGGACGCCACACCGATGCTCTCCAGGGCGGTGCAGCCGTCGAAGAGGTCATCCCCCAGCACGACCATGGTGCTCGGGAACGTCACTTTTTTCAGCTTCGTGCAGCCCTTCAGGGCACGGTCGCCGATGCTGACCGCGCCGGATGCGATGCTCAGGTCCGTCATGCTGATGCAGCCGAGGAAAGCCTCGTCCCCGATCACCATCAGTTCATCCGGGAAAACGACCTTCTTCAGTCCGATGGCGTCTTCCAGGTCCCGGTCATCCAGGGTGTCCATGCTGTCCGGCAGGTACAGAGTCTTCAGGTTTTCCGTAAAGGCAAAGGAACGGCTGCCGATCCGGGTCACGCCTTCCGGGATCCGGTAGCTGGAGTCCGCCTTTCCGGCGGGGTATACCAGCAGACTGGTTTCATCCTTGTCAAAAAGAACGCCCTCCCGGCTGGAGTAATAAAGGTTCTCCTGGGCGACCGTAATGCCTGTCAGTCCCGAACAGGACTCAAAGGCCTTGCTGCCGATGGTATCCACGGACCCCGGGATCCGGATTTCCCCAAGCCCGGTGCAGGATGCAAAGGCTTCCTTTCCGATGGTTTTCAGTCCTTCCGGCAGGCTCACCGTCTTCAGGTTCCGGTTCCCGGAAAAGGCGGAATCACCGATCTTCACCACTGCCGTGCCGGAAATCGATGCCGGGATCGATGCCCCGGTCACCCCGGGATCGCATTCGGTAATGGTGCCGGTACCGTTGTCAAAATAGACGTTGCCGCCTTCCACCGCCAGTGCCAGGCCCTTGCCCGGAACGACGGTGACCGATTGGGATTCCTCCGCAAAGGCGGCCGCCGGCCAGAGCGCCGTGCACAGGACTGCCGCCAGAAATATCGCAATGAATCGGTTCTTCATTCTATGTCCTCCTATATATACACTCCGGTTATTCACAAACATCTAATAGAAATTGTAATATAAAAAGGGCAATTTTGCAATGCTTTACCTTTTAGTAATAAAAAACTCCCGTGCGCACAAACCGCACGGGAATATACTCCGGAATAGATCCGTATCATTTTTTGAAAGACGAGAATCCCTTCTTTTCATAGGGGGCTGTCTCGTAGGAAGTCATCTTGTAGCCGACGATATTGATGGCTCTTTTCAGTTCTTCCTCGTCCAGTTCCTTTTCGGAAATGATCTCCGTCTTGTTCTCTTCATGGAAGGATTCCACTTTTTTGATGTCAAAGTCCCGCTCCAGCGCCTCATTAACGTGAGCTTCGCACTTATGGCACATCATGCCTTCCACGCCAATCGTTGTCTTGATCATCGCTTTATCCTCATTTCTTTCTCAGCCAAGGGCAGCCAGTTCCTTATCGGAGCCCTTGAATTCCTGGATCACATTGCCGCCGTCCACGGCGAAGTCCTGACCGGTAATGCCGGACGCTTTGTCGGAAGCCAGGAAAACGACCATGGCCGCCACTTCTTCCGGCAGGACGCTTCTTCCCAGCGGCGTGTTTTCACCGCCCATGGCGCCCCGTTTGGACTGCACGTCCGTCTTGATCCAGCCCGGCATCACGTTGTTGATGGTGATCCCCTTTGTTCCGGTCTCGATGGCGATGGCCTTGCTCATGCCGTTCACCGCCGCCTTGGCCGCACCGTATGCACTGTCGCCGCTGGCGCTGACCACCGGACCCGTTACGGAAGAAACGTTGACGATCCGCCCGTATCCGGCTTCCAGCATGCCCGGAAGCACGTTCTTGATCATGTTCATGGTGATGCCCAGGTTCCGGCTGATGACCAGGTCCCACTGTTCAAAGGGCATGTCCATGAAGTCCGGCGCCTTGTCCTTCGTTCCGCCCTGGGAGAGGCCGGCGTTGTTGACCAGAATGTCGATTTTGCCAAAGTCGGACAAGATTTCCCCGACAGCCCTTGCAACCTGCTCCCGGTCCATCAGATCCGCGATATAGCCCTTCGCGGTTCCGCCCAGGCCTTCCAGTTCCTTCGCCCGTTCATGGATCCGTTCGCCGGTGGCGATCAGCGCAACCTTTGCGCCCAATTCAGCAAATATTTTTCCGCAGGCGAAACCGATCCCGCCGGCACTGCCTGCACCGGTAATAACACAAACCCGATCTGTGAAGTCGATAAACTGTTTCATCTTGTCCTCCTTTAATTAGATTTGAGATTAGAGATTGAAGATTGGAGATTGGAGAATTCTGGTTCTTCCATCTTCCATCTCTTATCTTTAATCTCCTAAAAAAGAAGGGTCCGAAGACCCTTCCGAGTGTTTTTTGCAATTAGTCAGCAATCTTTTCGCAGGCTTCTCTGAATACCTCTGTGTGCTTGTCAACGTCCGCTTCAGATGTGGCAGCGCTCATGATCGCCATGTTGTGGAACGGTGTCATGAAGATGCCTCTGTTGAGTGCATA
>JAFWFI010000194.1 GCA_017515705.1 Bacillota bacterium | reverse complement strand
GGTCATGTCCGTCACATGGACCTTTCCCCCGGTCATCTTCCATACCAGCCAGGTATCCACCGTGCCGAAGAGCAGTTCCCCGGCCTCCGCCCGCTGCCGGGCGCCTTCCACGTGTTCCAGGATCCAGCGGATCTTGGTGGCGGAAAAATAGGAATCGATCAGCAGTCCGGTCTTTTCACGCACTGTCTGCCCATGTCCCTGCCGGATGTATTCCTCGCACTCCGTCGACGTGCGGCTGCACTGCCAGACGATGGCGTTATACACCGGTTCGCCGGTTCTTTTGTCCCAGACGATGGTGGTTTCCCGCTGATTGGTGATGCCGATGGCGGCAATATCCTCCGCCGGTATCCCCGCAGCCGCGACCGCTTCGTGCAGCACGGCCATCTGGGTACTGTAGATATCCATGGGGTCGTGCTCCACCCAGCCCGGCTTGGGGAAAATCTGGGGGAACTCCCGCTGTTTCATTTCGATGATATTCCGGTTTTTATCAAAAATGATGGCTCTGGAACTGGTGGTTCCCTGGTCCAGGGCGATGACATATTTTTTCATGGTTACTCCAGATAATTCGTGATTCTCGCGATCCTGCCGTTTTCGTAATAGACCCGGGGCACCCGCCGCCCGATCATGCACAGCAGTTCATAGGAAATGGTGCCGGCAAGGGCTGCCAGCTCATCCAGTGTGATTTCTTCTTTTCCGTCCTTTCCGAACAGAGTCACGACATCGCCGGTCCGGACACCCGGGATATGAGTCACGTCGATCATCAGCTGATCCATGCACACCCGGCCCCGGATCCTTGCCCGCTGACCCTTTACCAGAACGTCCGCCTTATTGCTGAAGGCCCTCATGTATCCGTCCGCATAGCCCACGGGCACCGTGGCGATGACGGTCCCGGCTTTCACGGTATCTGTCAATCCGTAACTGATCCCCGCGTCCTCCGGAATGGTTTTGACATGGGAGATCCGGGCTTTCAGTTCCATGGCCGGTTTCAGTTCGATCCGGCTTTTATCCACTTCATCCGACGGATACAGTCCATAGGTGATGATGCCGCAGCGGACCATGTCCATATACGCTTCCGGGAAGTCGATGATGCCGGCGCTGTTGGCGATATGACAGACCGGGATCCAGAGTCCTCTCTCCAGAAGCATCTCCTTCATCCGGCAGAACCGCTCATACTGTTTCCGGGTAAAGCTTTTGTCCGCCTCGTCCGCCGTGGCAAAATGCGAAAACATCCCGTCCACCCGGATTCCCGGCAGCTGCGAGATCCGAAGGATCGTATCCGCCGCTTCTTCATTTACCGGAAACCCGATCCGGTTCATGCCGGTATCCAGCTTGATGTGGCAGCTGGCTGCGAGGCCGATATCACTGGCTGTCTCGGAAATCAGCATGGCCTGTTCTTCCGATGTCAGGGTTTGGATGATCCCGTATCGGATGGCATCCGGAATGCTGTCCTTCTGAGTAGCCCCCAGTACCATGATCGGGGTCATCTCATACTTCTTTCGCATTTCGACCGCTTCGCTGACCGAAGACACCACGATCACGTCTGCCCCTGCTTCCAGCAGGGCGTCCATGATCTCCAGGGCGCCGTGTCCATACCCGTTGGCTTTTACCACGGCAGCCACTTTCACATCCGGCCCCACCAGTCCGCGGATCCGGCTCATATTCCATTTCAGGGCGTTCAGGTCGATTTGAGCCCATTTGATATTATTGTTTTCCATTTTCTTCTTCCCGCTTCCGGGCTGCAAAGGCCAGGGTCTCGCGGATCCGCTTGCAGGTTTCCGCGATGTGCGTCTTCACCTTGCTCTCGATCAGATCCCCCGCTTTCACCGGATCATCGAAGTTCAATGCATTTTCGATGTCGTGCAGCACGTTATAAAGCTTCTGGTATTCGTTTCGGATCCGGTCAAACTTCGTATTGTACGAATTATCATCCGCATCCAGCACCATCATGAAAGTCTCTTTCAGCCAGCCGTCTACCTGGATCATGGTATTGACCAGGTTTTCGAACTCGTCCCAGCCCCGCTGGGAAACACCCTGCCGGAAATCTTCCGCCAGGACACCCATCATGGGCAGGAAGGGTTCCATCCCGTCCGCGATCTGCTCGATGTTGTCCAGGGCCAGGTCGATCTTTCCAGCCGGAACCGCTTCGATCTCCTTGATTTCCTCGATGTGATCCTTGATGTACTGGCGGTGATTATTCATTACCGGGACCCCGTCCACCAGCAGGTGGTCCACTACCAGGTTGTCCGCTTCCACCAGGAGCAGGATGGTATCCATCATCTCCGACACTTTTTCCGGGTCGTTTTCAAACTCCCTTACTTCATCCATTGCTTTGATTGTGATCATTTATCTGTTTTCCTTTCGGTCTGATTGGTTTTTCTCCGTAATACTGGTAAAAGGTGGTCTCGATTCGGCCGTTGTACAGTTTTCTGCGCCGGTCCGCCTTTTTCCGGGACCGTATGGCCCGCTCGAATTCCTTGTCCGCTGTAATCAGGTACAGCGAAACGGTCCGGTCCCTCGCCAGGATCCGGTCCATTTTATAGTAAATGCGCTCCAGCGCCTCTTTGTCGCCGATCCGTTCCCCGTAAGGCGGGTTGGTAATGATGATCGGGTGTTCCTGCGGCAGTTTGAGTTCCTCGAAGGAACGCCGCCTGATGATGATATCGTCGGAAAGACCGGCGCGGGAAGCGTTCACCCTTGCAGCCGAAACCGCTTTCGGGTCGATGTCCGAACCGTAAATCTGCAGTTCCCGGTTATTATCGATCGCCCGGAAGGCTTCCGTCCGGGCTTCTTTCCACCGTGCTTCGCCGATGCGCTCCCACTGCTCCGATGCAAAGCTGCGGGACAGTCCCGGCGCAATGTTCTTGCCGATCATCGCCGCTTCAATCAGGATGGTCCCGGAACCGCAGAAAGGATCCACCAGGACCCGGTCCGGATTCCAGAAACTCAGCTCCACCATGGCCGCCGCCAGGGTCTCCTTGATGGGGGCCTGGACATTGGCCGTCCGGTAGCCCCTTTTGTGCAGGCCGGCTCCGGAAGTGTCGATGGAAAGGGTCACCACGTCCTTCAGGATGGTGAAGCGGACGCTGTACAGCGCCCCGGTCTCCGGGAACGTCTCCCGTGGATACCGCTGCTTCATCCGTTCCACAATGGATTTTTTGATGATTTTCTGGCAGTCGGAGAGGCTGAACAGTTTCGATTTCACGGAAGTCCCGTTCACGGTAAACTTTCCGTCTTCGGGGATCCATTCCTCCCAGGGCAGGGCTTTCGTCCCCTGAAAGAGTTCCTCGAAGGACTCCGCCCGGAATTCACCCATCTTCACCAGTACCCGGTCCGCGCAGCGCAGCCAGAGGTTGGCTCTGGGGATCGCGGCTTCGTCTCCGGCAAAGGTGATTTTCGCATCCTCCGACCGAAGCACCGTATACCCCAGACGCTGCACTTCCCGTTTGACCACCGCTTCCAGCCCGAAGGTGGCGGTGGCGATCAGTTCCAGATTAGCCATTTTATTTCTCGTTCTTTTTATTGTACGCCATCATTTCCACGAATAAGAAAATGTCGCTGGGTCCCGGAATCTTTGTATATACCGGTTTTTCCCCGGTGAACCCGGCCTTGTATTCTTCCAGCATAGCTTTCAGCTCATCCTGCGGAAGAACCCGGTATTCCCCTTCGCCGGTTTTGACCGCCGCACCAAACTCGGTGACGTTCGGATTGGACACGATGGCGACGTCGGCATCCTTGTTTTTCGCCTTTTCCAATACCTTCGCATAGACCCGCTCGTCCGAAGGATCCGGCCGTTCAAGTCCCGGGAAATCCCCGTTGTATGCCATTTCTTTCTTAACCGTATAGACATTCTTATAGCCGCTGTCCTCGAACATACGAGGAATGAATTCCGCCCCTGCGCCGTACAGCGGAGAATAAGCGATCTTCAGGTCCTTATCCACATCCTCGTTCACGGAAAGGTTCTGGATGCCCTGGATAAAATACGTATCGTTGGAGATGCCGATCTTCCGGTGGATGGAGTTGATCCGGAGGGCGCCCGCATACGCTTTGATGCCGGACTGGTCCTGGATGCTCTGGAAGCCCAGCACGGTCCCTATCATCTCCTCTTCATCCATGGGTTCCCCCTGCTTGTTGAAAAACTTTATGCCGTAGAGCTGCGGATCGTCCTCGTCCGCCGTCAGCATGATGCCCCCTTCCAGCCTCAGGTAATCGATGGCAAAGGACAGCTGCTCAATGGATTTGGGGTCCTGAAAAAGGGATGTCCCGATGCCGTTTCCCAGCAGTATCCGGGCGACGGAATCCGACCACTCGGTGTTCATGGCACGGGTATCATAACCCACGGCCACACGTCCTTCCACGTGGCCCCCGGCCAGCCGGATCAGGTGGGAACAGTAAGCCTGGACCGCGCGGCAAACCTGATAATTGTTCATGCGGGCCGGGCCTAGTCCCAGCTTCCCTTCCAGCTTATTTCCCTCAAAAACCAGGTCGGTTCCAAAAAGCTCTTCGATCTTGTCGTCATCATCGACGATTCCTCTCAGATATTCGACGTCTTCTTCACTGATATATCGGTTTCTGAACCATTTCATGAATTCCATTTTTGCTTCCATGATGATCCTCCGTTCTATATGGATTTTGATTTTTCGTTACCCTTCATTATACCGTGCAAAGCCCGAAAACACAACGGAATTGTTGCAGTAATATTACGGCTTCTTTACGTCTGTGTCAATTTTTGGTGAATTCGGTGGTACTTTTTTAAGATTCTGATAGAATAACCTTACGACTCTTTTGACAAAAGGCGGAAAAGGCCAAAGGGTCTGTTTCCGTGTGTACATAATGACAGTAAGGAGGTCCGAATCATGTATGTCAACCGATCCGCATTAAACAAAATACTACTGTATATCCTGGCAGCTGCCGCCCTGTTTCTGATGACAGCCGCTTTCCTGCCCGATGCCCAGGCGGAGGAGGTCCGTACTTCTTCCAACGTAAGACTGGTGGTGAACGGCACGCCGGTCACCGCGGACGTGGCGCCCATCATCATCAACGAACGAACGATGATCCCGGCCCGCGCGGTCTTTGAACAGCTGGGAGGCACCGTCTCCTGGAATCAGGCAGCCCAGCAGGTCACCATTAAACTGAACGGCCATACGGTAGTGCTGACGATATTGAACTTAAATGCCACCGTGGACGGTGCAATCAAAACCATGGACGCCGTACCCCGGGTCTATCAGGGTCGTACCCTGATCCCCATCCGCTTTGTGGCCGAAGCCTTCGGCGCCACCGTGGGATGGGACAGCTCCACCCGGACCGCCACCATCAACCTCGGCACCTCGCAGCCGGCCGCACCGGCGACCTCTGCCAGAAGCATCACCGGCGTCACCGTGTCTTACGGAACGGATTCCTATCCGTATTCCGGGGCAAAGGTCACTTCCAACGTGGCTATGAGCGCATCGGATTATACCACCATGACCCTGTCGAATCCGGCACGGTACGTGGTAGATTTCAATAATTTCACGGCCAATTCCGCGAGCCTGAAGTCCTTCCCGACCAACAGCAAGGCAAACGCTGTGGTCAAGGGCGTCCGGACCGCCATGCATACGAATACCCAGTTCCGGCTGGTATTCGACCTAAGCACGGGCGCAAAACCCGCCATCGCCCTCTCCGGCGACAAGAAGGCGCTGTTCATCACCTTTACGGAAAACAAGTCTTCCTCAGGCACACCGGCTCCTTCCAATCCTTCAACGCCGGCAACCACAACTACACCGTCCACGCCGGCGGCCACCACACCGACAGCTCCCGCACCCGCCGCGGTCTTCAATCCCAAAGCGGACGGAAAGCTTACGGTATGCCTGGACCCGGGACACGGTGCTTCCACTGCCGGCAAGCGCAGCCCCGACGGGACGCTGAGAGAATATGAATTCAACCGGGACATCGCCTACCGGATGCGGGATCTCCTGCAGGCCAAGGGCGTCACGGTCTACATGACGGTCAGCGACAAGACCTCGGATCCTTCCCTGGCATCCAGAGTCGCCACCGCCAACAACCGGAACGTGGACATCTTCGTCAGCGTTCATGCCAATGCTTTTGGCGACGGTGAAAACTGGGAAGACCAGGCCAACGGCTGGGAAATCTACTATTACGGCACCAGCACCAACGGCAAGAAGCTGGCCCAGTACATCCACGATGCCAACTTCCCCGCCTCCGGCGGCGGCCTGGGCATCAAGGACCGGGGAGTCAAAACAGCCAATTTCTACGTGATCAAGTACACCAGCATGCCGGCGGTACTGATCGAACATGGCTTCTACACCAGTTCCGTAGAGATCAAAAAGATGAAATCCTCCGAATGGAGACAGAAAGCCGCCCAGCTGAACGTGAACGGCATCATGAACTTCTTTAACAGTTACAAATAAGCATCGAGGTGAATCCAAATGAATGAATACGAACGGGATAATTACTGCAACGAATGCATCATGAAGGCAACGGCAGCACATGGGGAAGCCGAGGCTATGCTGAAGAAAAACGATCTTCCGGAATGCATCCGGAAAAACTACGAAGCCGTGTTTC
>JAFWFI010000193.1 GCA_017515705.1 Bacillota bacterium | reverse complement strand
GTGAGTATACGCACCCTGCAGTACTACGACCGGATCAGCCTGTTAAAACCGGCGGGATATACGGAAGCGGGATATCGACTGTATGACGATGCGGCTTTGGAACGGCTGCAGCAGATCCTGCTGTTCAGGGAACTGGAGTTTCCGCTGAAGGTAATCAGGACCATCGTGGATAATCCGGAGTTTGACAGGGAAGAGGCGTTGGAGCAGCAGATCGAGTTGCTGATGATGAAGAAGGAGCACTTGGAAAACCTGATTGCTTACGCCCGTGAAATCAAGGATACAGGAGGAAAGAGAATGGATTTTTCGGTATTTGACAACAGCAAAGTAGAAGAATATGCGCAGAAGGCGAAGGAAAAATGGGGCGGTACGGCGGAGTATCGGGAATATGAGGATAAGGCCGCAGGCCGGACGAAGGAAGAGGAGAAACAGACCGGGACGGAGTTCATGAAACTCTTTGCAAAGATGGGGGAGATCAAAAACGAGGCTCCGGATTCGGAACCGGCTCAGGCGCTGGTAATGGAAATCCAGACTTTCATTACGGAGCACTACTATAAATGTGACGAGAAGATCCTGCTCAGCCTGGGGCAGGCCTATGCCGCCGGGGGAGAGTTTACGGAGAACATTGATAAAGTTGGCGGAGCCGGGACCGGGGCTTTTGCCTGTGAGGCGATCAAGGTTTATTGCGGAGAATAGCCCCCTCCGACGACTTCGGCGCCACCTCCCCCGGAGGGGGAGGAAAGAGTATATTTCTGTCTTTTCAAATACAGAGCCGTCGATTCGACCGGCTCTGTTTTCATTGAAGGAGCGGGTGCCCTATGGTATAATAAAGAATTAACAGAATAAGCAGGATTTGTACGAAAAAAGGAGGGCGGAATCATAATGAAACGCAGTAAACGGTTATTATCCATCGCGCTGTCCCTGGCGCTGGTGGTGGGCATGATCCCGATGTTCGGCGTGACGGCCAGTGCGGCGGAAATGTGCACGGTGACTTTTCACAACAACGGCCACGGGACGCTGAAAGTGGAAAGCATTCAAATCGAAAAAGGAAAGAGCCTGCAGGGTTCAGGTACGCTCCAATACAGGGAGACCCTGATGGGGAAGGCGGACGGCCTGCAGCATGCCGGCTGGGGGAAAACTCCCTCTGCGATCGCGGGAGGCGATGAAGAGTTCAACATGAATTCAACGGTTGAAGGGGATATGGATCTATACGCAATCTGGTCGCCTTACATAGACCATGTTGCCCTGAGCCTTCCGGAGAGTTCCAAACCTGTGGCAGACGCACCTATTCCGGCGGAACCCAAGGTAGATCTGGTCTATCCGGTAAACACAAACCCTTCCAAAACATATTATGAAATCTATTATTCGGACGCCGATTGGATCAAAGGTACGGTATGGCTGGACGAAGATGGGAAAGAGGTCACCTCCGGGACCTTCAAAAACAATGCAAAATACACCCTGAGGGTCAACGTCTTCAGTTATGTCACCTATACGGAAGGGGCCCTGCCTTTTACGGTCGACACCAATCTCAACACCGTAATGACCAACGCAACGCTGGACGGCAGGCAGGCCGACGAGATCAAGGGCGACACGGATTCTCATGTCATTTTGTACTTCAATTATGAGATCGGAACGGCGCCGACAAAATACGAGGTCGAAGTTTGGGGCGGCGAAGCGGACAAAGGCCATGCGGAACCGGGGGAGACCGTCACTATCAAGGCAAAGGAAGATGGTTATGAACATGGTCATTTTTACAAGTTCGATCATTGGGAAGTTATGAAAGGCGGAGTAACACTGAAGGATCCCGGGAGCCGTACCACAACCTTCGTCATGCCGGCGAACGATGTGGAAATCAATGCGGTGTTTAAGGAAGTGCCGAATCAGATCATGAAGGATATCACGGTGAAACTGGATAAACCGGTCACCGGGGCAAAGCCCGCATCCACGGTTTGGTGCGCCGGCGCAAATTTCCAAAGCCTGACCTGGTACCGCTGGGTGTCGACGGAGCGGGGCATTATGGATTGGGAAAAAATGCCCTCCACCTCTTCTTTCCAGGAAGGAAAGAAGTACATGGCGGAAATCATGCTGGTCCCCCAGGCCGGACAGGAGTTTGCGCCTGAAAGTGAATTGACGCTTACCTTTAACGGCAGTCCTTCAAATGAAAACATCGCTGAGCGGAGTTCGTTTAATCTGGTCATCCGGAAGGAGTTTACAGCCATTTCGCCCTCGGCGAATCCCTTCGTGGACGTGACGGAGAGCGATTACTTCTATGAACCGGTGCTGTGGGCCGTGAAGAAAAACATTACCAAGGGTACGGACGACACCCATTTCTCGCCGAACGACACCTGCACGAGAGCGCAGGTCGTGACCTTCCTGTGGCGGGCAGCCGGTTCCCCGGCGCCGTCCAGCACGAGCAATCCCTTCACGGATGTCAGCCCTTCGGATTATTACTATAACGCCGTATTGTGGGCGGTGGGCAAAGGCATCACCAACGGCCTGGACGCCACCACCTTCGGTTCGGACCGGGGCTGCACGAGAGGACAGGTCGTGACCTTCCTGCACCGTTATGAGAATACGCCGGCACCGTCCAGTTATTCGAATCCCTTCACGGATGTCATCAATGGCGAATACTACTATAACGCCGTGCTGTGGGCGGTTGGAAAGGGCATCACCAACGGCCTGGACGACACTACTTTCGGCCCGAACCAGACCTGCACAAGAGGTCAGATCGTGACCTTCCTGTACCGGGATATGAAATAAAGGAATTGCTTTCGAAGTACCGGAAAGCGAGAGAATGAAATAAAACGAAAAATATTGAGATGGTGGGCCGTGTTCATGGCCCTCGTGATGGTCTTCGC
>JAFWFI010000192.1 GCA_017515705.1 Bacillota bacterium | reverse complement strand
TCCGCCCATTCCCGCGTCGGGTCATCCAGGTAGTTCCGGATCCCGGATGCCGACATCACATCCGTCTCCCGGGACAGGCAGTATCCTTTTCCCGTCACGCCTTCAATCCGGTATCCCTCCTGCTGAAGGTTTCGGATCGCCTTCCAGACCGCTGTCCGGCTGACTCCCAGCCGGTCCGCGATCTCCTCTCCGGAAAGAACTTCTCCCCTGTTCTTTTCAAACAGTGTGGCCACTTCATCTTTCACGCTCATGTTACACACTCTCTTTCGTTTCGAAACTACTCGATATTATAGGCGGTTTTCCATAGCCTGTCAACCGTTTTTATTTATTAGGTTAACATACGTTGCAGCGGATGGGGGATCGTTCTCAGGCGATATGTGATTTGCCGTAGGGGCGATGGGTGACCGCCGGTTCTTAGCGATTGGCGAGCCAAAGGCGAAGACAGAGCTTAGAACCGCTGCGCGGAATCCCCGAGCGAGAGCGTCCCCGGGCAAATACGCATATCGCAAAAAGCGATCCCCCACAAAAAAAGGAGCAGCGCATGCTGCTCCTCTTCCGTATCAAGTCTTAAAACTCCGGTCTCCTTTATAACGGCAGTTTCGTTCCAACGCCCCTCTCCAGCGCCATCTCGATGACAACAGGAGTAACCGCCAGGTCATCTACCACCATGCCGCTGGGATTGACCACGATAATCTGGTCATCGCTGGTTCTCGCCGGCATTTTCCCTGCAAGGATCTCGCCCAGTTCACAGGTCGGTTCGGGGATCGGGCCGTAGAAATAGCCGTCTTCCACCAGGTGTTCCTGCTGTGCCCGGCTGTCCACGATGTACATATCCGCCCGGTTGATGATGGCCGGGTCGAACTGGGTGTGCAGGTCGGTGACGATGATGGTCTGACCCTTGGGCACCCATTCATCCTGGATCGGGGGCTTCGGCGGGTTATTGGTGAAGAAGGTGCAGGAAGCCAGCACGTCGCTGTTCCGCACGATGTATTCCAGCGAAGGAGCCTTTTCCATCGGTACCGGCACCTTGTCCTGGAAATTGGCGATCGCCCGGTCCATGGCAGCTTCATTCACGTCCCAGACCAGGATCTTCTTCAGGTTCGGAATGCCCAGGTGGGCGATGGGCAGGTGATTGCTGCCTTCTCTTCCCAGACCGATCATCCCGAAGACTTCCGAGTCCTTCCGGGCCAGGTTCTGGGCGGCCACCATGGCGATGGCCGGTGTCCGGGTCTCCATGATGTGGATCCCGTCCATGACGCAGATCGGCCAGCCGGTGAGGTAATCGTTGACCATGATCATGGCGCACAGGGACGGCAGATTGTAATCTTTCATATTGTTATTGAATGCGCCTACCCACTTGACGCCGGCGGCGCTCATCCCGGGAATCAGACCGGGCATGCTGATGTACACGGCGCTGCTGTCGGGGAATACGTTGGTCTTGGCGGGCATCAGGGTCTCGCCGGTGGAATACATGGCCAGCGCTTTCTTTACCTGCTCAAACAGCACTTCCGTGGGAACATTCAGATTTTTGACCTCTTCACGAGTCAGATACAGGATCTCATGGCCTACATTCAGGTGTTTACGGACCATTTCATTGAATTTTGCATCGATCATAATTCGTTCCTTTCCGGGATATTATCCATCTTTTTTGTATTTTGGTTAATTTAATTCTACCATACCGCCCTTTTCTTGCCCAACTCAAAAATTTCATCAATCTATTCCTTTTTGTAATGAGTAGAGACGTAATCTTGAAGATTGGAGATGGAAACCAAGGTCAGGGAGCGACAAGCGATAAAAAAAAGATCCCCCGCTTTGCTCGGAATGACAACGCTATTGTCATCCTGAGGACAAAGTCCGAAGGATCTTTTACGGCTGCACGCCGATGATGAACTGCCCGTTCTGGTAGCTGACTACAACGAAATTGCCGTTGGAATTACCTCCTCCAAACAGGTAGGTGCCGCTTTCCACGGTCTCCGTTACTTCGTTGATGTACCCGGCGTTGATCAGCGCCGATGCGTACGCCTTGACATCGCTCATGTCCGCGCCCGTCAGCAGCAGGCAATAGACGCCGTCCTGCATATCGGTCTGCTGGACCGTCCCCGTCGAGGGTCTGGGAATCAACGCCGTGTATTCGTTGCCGGGCCAGTTCATGGGGTCCGCTGCCGGTGCCGGCGGATCCGGTGTGGGTTGAGGCTGCGGCTGAGGCGCCGGATCGGGTTTCGTTCCGCCGTTGCTGCCGTTGTTCCCGGAATTCCCCTGGGGTTTGGGCGTGCCCTGCCCATAGTCCTTTCCCGAACTGCCGCTGGTCTTACCGCTGGCAGAGGTACTGCCTGATGAGGTCTTCCCCGAAGTCTTGGAAGAAGAGCCCGACGAGGTTTTCGAGGATGTTTTATTGGAACCGGACGTACTGCTGCCCGTCTTTTTATTCGTACTGGTGGAAGTCGTCGAAGAATCCTTGGCCGCATCTTTTTTGCTGTCCTTTTCGGAATCGGTCTTTTCCGATTCGCTGTCCTTGGCCGGATCCTCCGCCGCGCTCTCGTCTTCCGTGTCCGCATCTGTTCCCGAAACCGTTTGAGATCCGGGCGCATCAGCCTGAGGTTTTTCCTCATGGCCGCAGCTGAACAGACAGAGCACGATGACCGCGATAAGCGCGATCCCGAGAGCCAAAGCTGCTTTCCGTTTCATATTGTCCCCCTATTTCCAATCCCCTGGTCATAGTTATCACAATTTTATCATTTCTATTCTACCTATTTTGAGGCTTTTTTTCAAGTCTGTTCACAATATGTTCGGAAATCTTTCTATTAAGTTAGAAGTTTGAGGCCATCAAACTGTAAGCTTCCGATGCTTAGCTCCTGGCTCCCCGCTATAAAAAAGATCCCTCGTTTCACCCGGGATGACAATGTCATCCTGAGCGAAGCGAAGGATCTCTCCAATCTTAAGTCTCAAGTCTTCAATCTCTCAGCTCTCAGCTCCCGGCTTCCAGCCCCTTATAATACTCTTCTGCGTACCGCACAGCGCCCATGGCGTCCGGTGAATACGCATCTGCTCCAATCCGGTCCGCATACTCCTGAGTGAGAACAGCACCGCCCACCATCACTTTAATGGCCGGATCCGCTTCCCGGATGAGCTTGATGGTCTCTTCCATGGCCGGCACGGTGGTGGTCATCAGGGCGCTGAGGCCCACCAGTTTGCAGCCGTTTTCCAGGGCCGCGTCCCGGATGGTCTCCGGCGCCACGTCCTTGCCCAGGTCCATCACATAGAAGCCGTAGCT
>JAFWFI010000191.1 GCA_017515705.1 Bacillota bacterium | reverse complement strand
CCGGAGAACGGTCGATGCTGCTCCATGAGGCTGGATCCGCAGAACTGGATGCCGCTAACAGAAGCGAAGAACGCTTCCATGTGACGGGGGCGGTTGTATGAATCTATTGAAAGCGCTGGTACCGCTGGGGTTTCTGATTCTGGCGGGCACCATTTTGAACAGGGTGGTTGCCATGGATGTATGGGGATATTCCGGGGTCCTCTGGACGCTGGGGGCGTTCCTGAGCGTATCCTTTGTCGCGTTGGCCCTGTATTCAATCAAGAAGTTTTTTGGAGAGAAGGACGATGACAATGACGGATCGGACCACGGACAATCTGATGGAAGTGACAGACTTTAACGACCCGGCGCTGGACGTGTACGCCCGGATGACGGAGAATCAGCTGCTTCGGGATCCGTCCAAGAGGCTTTTCATCGCCGAAAGCCCGAAGGTCATCCTGCGGGCGCTGGACGGCGGGTATGAGCCGGTGTCCTTCCTGGTGGAGCGGAAACAACTGAAAGAAGAAGCGAAGGAGATCCTGGAGAGGATCCCCGGAGTGCCGATGTTTGTGGCGGACTATGATGTGTTACGGGAACTGACCGGGTTTCCCATGACCCGGGGCGTGCTCTGCGCCATGAAGAGAAAACCTCTGCCTTCGGTGGAGGAAGTCTGCCGGGGCGCCAGACGTGTGGCGGTGATGGAGAATGTGATGAACCCGACGAACGTGGGCGCAATTTTTCGCAGCGCGGCGGCGCTGAACATGGACGCCGTGCTGCTGACGCCGGATTGCAGCAACCCGCTGTACCGCCGGGCGATTCGGGTGAGCATGGGAACGGTGTTTCAGATTCCATGGACCATGATCGGCGCAGGACGGGGCGGCAGGGCTGACTTCGGGCTGGCCGGAATGGAAGGGGTGTGGCCCCGGGAAGGGCTGGAGGAACTCCGGCGGCTGGGGTTTACGACCGCGGCCATGGCGCTGGGCGAGGATGCAGTGAGTCTGGACGACCCGGCGCTTCAGAAAGAGGAAAAACTGGCGGTGGTGCTGGGAGCGGAAGGAGACGGCCTTTCCCCGGCAACCATTGCGGATTGCGATTATAAAGTGATGATCCCCATGTCCCACGGGGTGGATTCCCTGAATGTGGCGGCAGCCAGCGCAGTGGCGTTCTGGCAGCTGGGACGGTGATCGGAAAGGAAGGACCCATGAAACTGACGGTTCTGGTGGACAACAACACGCTCATCGACGACGAAATCTCCTTTTTCGGGGAACCGGCGCTGAGCTATTATATCGAAGACGGGGACGCGAAGGTCCTCTTTGATACCGGGTATTCGGACATTTTCCTGAAGAATGCGGCACTGCGGGGCGTGAACTTGAAGAATCTGACCCATGTGGTACTGTCCCACGGGCATAATGACCACACCAACGGGTTAGCGCACCTGTGGCAGGCAGTCGATACAAAAGACGTGACCCTGATCACTCACCCCCTGGCCTTCCGGCCGAAGGCACTGCCCACGGGGGACATCGGCGCGCCTTATACGGAAGAAGAGGCGGCCCGGCACATGAAATTGCAGCTGTCCCGGGAGCCGGTGGCCATCACGGAGCGGCTATTATACCTGGGGGAGATTCCCCGGACCAATGATTTTGAAAACAAAGAACCCCTGGGCCGGATTCGATTGGATAACAGCTGGGAAGACGACTTCCTGCCGGACGATTCGGCACTGGCTTACCGGGGAAAGAACGGATTGTACATCATCACCGGCTGCTCCCACTGCGGGATCTGCAACATCGTGGAATATACCCGGACGCTGACCGGCGTTCGGAAAATTTGCGGTATCATAGGTGGCTTCCACCTGCTGCAGGAGGACCGACGGCTGGAGCGGACCATCGATTATCTGGAGGAAAACACGGACTGCGCTCTGTACCCCTGCCACTGCGTGTCGCTGGCGGCGAAATTTGCGATGGCACGGCGGCTGCCGGTAAGGGAAGTCGGCGTCGGGATGCAGTTTATCATGGAGTAGGATATGGAACAGGTAAGTCTTTTTGAAAACGAAGTGATCCGGCCATTGGCGGACCGGATGCGCCCGCAGGACCTGTCGGAGTATGTGGGCCAGAAACATCTCCTGGGAGAGGGGAAGGTGCTCCGGCGAATGATCGAGAGCGATCAGATTTCCTCCATGGTATTCTGGGGACCGCCGGGTGTGGGCAAGACCACCCTGGCGAGGATCATCGCCGGCAGGACGAAAGCCTCCTTCATTGATTTTTCCGCCGTGAACAGCGGGATCAAGGAGATTCGGGAGGTCATGAACAAGGCGGAGAACAACCGGCGTTTCGGGGAGAAGACCATCCTCTTTGTGGATGAGATCCACCGCTTCAACAAGGCCCAGCAGGATGCCTTCCTGCCCTTTGTGGAGAAGGGAAGCATCATCCTCATCGGGGCGACCACGGAGAATCCATCCTTTGAAATCAACGGGGCGCTGCTGTCCCGGTGCAGGGTCTTCGTGCTGAAATCCCTGGAGACGGAGGAGATCCTGGAGCTGCTGGAGCGGACATTGAAAGATCCCAGGGGCCTGGGCAATCAGGAAATCCGGATGGAAGAAGGGATCCTCGGCAAGATTGCGGCCTTTGCCAATGGGGATGCCCGGACCGCTCTGTCCACCCTGGACATGGTGGTGCTGAACGGGGATTCCGACGAAAAAGGCGTGATCAGCGTGAGCCGGGAGACCCTGGAGCAGTGCATTTCCCGGAAGTCCCTGCTGTATGACAAGAACGGCGAAGAACACTACAATCTGATCTCCGCCCTGCATAAATCCATGCGCAATTCCGATCCGGACGCCGCTGTGTACTGGCTGGCGCGGATGCTGGAGGCGGGGGAAGACCCCATGTACATCGCCCGGCGGGTGACCCGATTTGCCAGCGAAGACGTGGGGCTGGCGGACCCGAATGCGCTGCCATTGGCAGTGGCGGCTTTCCAAGCCTGTCACCTGATCGGGATGCCGGAGTGCAGCGTGCACCTGACCGAAGCGGTGGTGTATCTGTCCCTGGCGCCTAAATCCAACGCCATGGAAGTGGCTTACCTGACAGCGCGGAAGGATGCGGAGGAGCAGCTGGCGGAGCCAGTGCCCCTGCACCTGAGAAACGCCCCGACCCGGCTGATGAAAGACCTGGAATACGGAAAGGGCTACCGGTACGCCCACGATTACGAGGAGAAACTGACGGACATGCAGTGCCTGCCGGATTCCCTGGCGGACCGGCGGTATTACCTGCCCACGGAGCAGGGCAAGGAAGGCCGATTCAAGACCCGTCTGGAACAGATCCGGGCCTGGAAAAAGGCACAGTCGGAGAAGAAAGAATAGAGCGGAGCTCCGGGGCTTTGTGAAGGGATTCTCAAGAGTTCTTACAAATCTGAATACAGATAGACGAGTCGTCGGTACGGAATCGGATGACAGGGAATACCCTTGAGCGATTTCGTTACCGACGGTTTTTTATTGGAGAAAAAATGATTGCCAATGATTGACATATCAAGGGAATATATTACAATATAATACAGGTATAAAATGGGTAATCCTACAAGGGTAGGGGCCTTGGAGATGATTAATTCAACCACATGCGAACTTTCGTCGCACTGCCAATGTGGGAAAGATGCACAGGCAATTAATATAGTGGTATGCCTAGAAATAATTGCCCGTGGCGGGGGAGGAGTCATCGGAAAGCAATTAAAAGAGTGGGGACTTTGAGAATAATTGCTTTTGTAACATCAATCTTCAAAGAGGAACTGGGCCGAAGATATTTTATACTAAACTTGTGCGAAGAAGCGGTTCATAGTAGAATAGGGGCATGATATGATACGAGTAAGAAGAAGCGGGGCTGCACATGCGGTTTGAAGAACGATATTTTTTAAGAAAGATTCCGGACCTGGAGAAGCTGAAGGCTTACGGGTTCCGGCAGGAGGCGGACGGCTCCCTGAAATATGAAAAACTGCTGCGGGAAGAGACCTTCCGGGCGGAATTGGCCGTCGATCCGGCGGGAGCAGTCCGGGGGCAGCTGATCGACCTGGAGTTCGGAGACGAGTTTTACCAGATCCATTCGGACAATCAGCGGGGAGCCTTCGTGGCAGAGATTTGCGAGGAATACGGTGAGTTACTGGAAGAAATCGCAGAAGCGGGTTTCATTCCCCAACCCTTTATCCTTGCGCAGTCCAACCGGATCGCCCGGCGGGTACTGGCGGAGTTCGGCGAGAAGCCGGTATTTCCCTTTAAAAAAATTGAAGGAGCCGGAGTATTCGAGAATCCGGACAACGGGAAGTGGTACGGGCTGATCATGGAAGTGGACCGGAATAAGCTGAAAAAGCCGGGAACCCTCTCGGGAGGCAAGGCAAGAGGCTCCAGTCAGAATACCGGATCCACAGAAGACATGCCAAAGCACATGACGGAAGCGATGAACGTGAAGGTGCGGCCGGAAACCGTGCCGGAACTGACGAAGCGGGAAGGCATCTATGAATGCTACCACATGAACAAAAAACACTGGGTCACCGTGGTACTGGAAGACGAAGTTCCGGACGAGGACATTATGAGCCTTCTGCGGGAGAGCCGGAGTTTTACCCTGGGAAAACGGAGGACCGCATCCGGCAGACGCAAAGGCAGCGGGGAACAACCGGCGGGCAAGTCCGAAGGACCCCGGAAATGGCTGATGCCGGCCAATGTGAACCGTTTTGATGTGCCGGGGGCCCTGGCCAAGGACCCGGTGATTCTGTGGAAGCACGGCACCCGGGTGAAGCCCGGGGACCTGGTGTACCTGTATTTCAGCGCGCCGGTGTCGGCGATCCGCTACCGGTTCCGGGTGCTGGAATCGGATATCGAGTATCATTTCAGTGAAGAGAGAATGAACGAACGGGGCGAAAAGGCCATGCGGATGGAACTGCTGCAGGAATTCGTGCCGCCGTTTTCGATCTCGGAGATGCGAAAGTTCGGTGTGGGGCCGGTGCGCGGCCCGCGGTTCATGCCGGAGGAGCTGGAAAGACAGCTCATGAAAGGAAAGTAAGATGAAAAAGGAAGTGCCGCTGAAAGTGACCGTGATTATGCTGGCGGCAGCAGCAGCGGTCTGCGCCATTGGCGTATTGCTGGGCGAGCCGCAGACGGTCTTTGCCAAAGCGGCGAGCATTTGTCTGGAGTGTATCGGCATTGGGTAAGTATCGGAGAAAGGCCGTACAGGTGGTCTGGGCAGCCCTGACCAACGGGTTTGTAAAAGGTTTTCTGCCGGGGACGCCGAACCTGTACAGCGGTCCGCTGAAGCATTTCTGCGTGCCGGGCCTGAACTGCTATTCCTGCCCCGGCGCTTTGGGAGCCTGTCCCATCGGAGCCCTTCAGGCAGTCTACACCGATCGTCACCGGGGAGCCGGCCTGTACGTCCTGGGTTATCTGGCGGCAGTCGGTTTGCTGGCAGGCCGTTTCATCTGCGGCTGGCTGTGCCTCTTCGGGCTGATCCAGGAGCTGCTTTACAAGATCCCGACGCCCAAGATCCGGGTACCGGAACGGATCGACCGGAAACTGAGGTATCTGAAATATGCGGTGCTGGCGCTGCTGGTCGTCGGGCTTCCCTTCTTCTACCGGGATGCCTTCGGCAGCGGAGTGCCCTTCTTCTGTGAATACCTCTGTCCGGCGGGAACGCTGGAGGGGGGGATCCCGCTGGTGCTGCTGAACAAAAGCCTGCGCGCCGGACTGGGAGCCTTGTTCCGGTGGAAGGTGTTCCTGTTGGCCCTTTTCGTGTTGTCGTCGATTTTCATTTACCGGCCTTTCTGCAAATACCTGTGCCCGCTGGGAGCCTTCTACGCCCTGTTCCAGAAAGTGAGCCTGGTGCGGATGCGGGTGGATGAAGGAGCCTGTATCGACTGCGGTGCCTGCGAAAAGGCCTGTCATATGAACGTGGCGCCCTGCCGGACGCCCAACAGCGGCGAATGCATCCGCTGCGGCGAATGCATGGAAGCCTGCCCGGTGAAGGCCCTGTCCTTCGGCACGGGTTTGAGAAAAAAAGAGAGAATCAAGGAGGAAACAGTATGAGGATGAAGAGATTAATTTGTGTTTTTGCAGCGTTTGTTCTGATAGCGGCCCTGGCGGCCTGCGGCTCGGATCCGGCGGGCACGCAGGACCCGGCGGAATCCGCTGCGGAAGGCGAAGCGGTCCAGGTAATGTTTGCGACAGAAGACCTGTCCCTGGAGCCGGTGACCAGCGAAGAACTTTTCGCCGGCAATAAGGTCACGATGATCAACGTATGGGCGACCTTCTGCGGTTATTGCATCGAGGAGATGCCCGACCTGGAGGAACTCAGCGGACGGCTGCAGGAGAAAGGCTGCGGAATCATCGGCGTCGTGGGGGATGTGGAAGGAGTCAATGACGAGGAGCATCTTCAGCAGGCGCTGGAGATCCTGGAGACCACCGGGGTGACCTACCCCAACCTGCTCCCATGGGATCATTGGGATGCCATGCTCCCTGTTCCGGGATTTCCCACCACGTTTTTCGTGGATTCGGAAGGGAATATCATCGGTGAACCCGCCGTGGGTGCCAGAGGCGCGGACGATTACGAGGCGCTGCTGGACGAAGCGCTGGCGGCAATCGGAGAGTAATTGCAGCGAAAAAAGGAGATCCAATCGGATCTCCTTTTTGTTTTGTTGTTTATCCGGCATTAATACCAAAGATCATAGAGCCCTTCGTCTTCGTTCCAGTACCAGATTTCTCCGTCGCTGTTCACGTAGACTTCGTCGCTGTTGTACTCAGTGAACTCAAAGATCCAGCCGGTAATGCCTTCTTCGCCTTCCAGGTAATTATTCACCTGACGGGAGTATTTGATGGCTGTGCCTTTGTTATGCAGACATTTCCGGGCGAATTCCTTTGCAAAGAGCAGAGCCTCCGCCTGGTTGTGCACCGCATTTCCGCGGCTGGCTTCATGCTCGATCATATCCTCCGCCCAGGTTCTTTCCACCGGAGGTACCAGCAGCACGGTCCGGGTGCTGTTGTTCCAGCCTACCGTGTACAGGAACGATTCCGCCAGGAAACGGATGGGTGCGTAGGTGCGGCCGCCTTTGATGATGGCTTTGGTGTCCATGGTGGACAGCCGGTCGTGGGAACTGACGATATTGCCGTTTCCATTATAGATCGCGAACGTTTCCCAGACCTGATTCGTGTCAATGGGGAACCGGACTATATAGTCCAGGTAGTAGGTGGTCCCGCCGATCGTGAAAGGAAGATCCGTTTTACCGAACATGGCTTCCCGGGCGTCATTGTCCCAGTCCACCTTTACGCCGGTCATGAAATTGGCCACAGCCCGGAAGGGCACCAGCGTCCGCCCGTCGTTGTTGATGAAGGGCGCTCCCAGGTCTCCCGTAAATTTCACCGCCTTACTGCCCACGGTGACCTTTACATCCGAAGAATCCGCATAGACGCCGGCAGATGCAAAGGACAGTATCAGGGCCAGAATCAGCCCCATGATCAATAGCTTCTTTGTTTTTTTCATAAAACCCCCTCCTCTCGGTATTGACTATGCTTTATTATACCATATCGGAAGCCTTTCGGGAATGCGGGATAATTTGATGTTGCGTCTTTTTTGGCATCGGGGTAGAATGAAAAAAAGTCATAAAAGGAGGGCGGATCATGGGTCTGTTCAGTAAAAAGGAGTGCGCAGTCTGCGGCGGGAAAGCCGGGCTGGGCAGTAAATCATTGGCCGACGGCAGCCTGTGCAAGGACTGCCGGCAGAAACTGTCTCCCTGGTTTGATGCGTTCAGCGAAACTTCACAGGAAGCGATTCGGGCCCAGATCGAAGCCCGGGAAGCGAACCGGAAAGCCCTGGAGGATTTCAATGTGACGAAAGCATGGGGCATCAAAAAATACCGGGTCGCCATGCAGTTCATTTACGATCAGGAGCAGCGCTGTTTTGTGGTAGTGGAAGGACCGGAGGAGAGTTTTCGGGAGAGGAACCCGGACATCATCCGTTTCGATCAGGTGCGGAACGTCTGGCTGGAGGTCGAGGAAGGATGGAGCGAGACCGGAGACCAGTACGCTCCGGCGTCCAACCGGATCCTGACTCAGGATAAATACGACGAGGTGTTCTGGCGGTATGATTTTTATTTGAATATTGCCCTGGATCATCCCTATATTGAAAAAATCCGCTATCCGATGAATTTCAAAACCACCGTGATCCAGGTGCCCCAGCGGTTCTTTATGTTCAAGCGTGGGCTGGAACTGGCGGGAGAATACGAGGGCGAGGAGATCGCTTACCAGGCGGACCGTCTGGATGCCATGACGGGGAAAGAAGATGCGCTGATTCGGCTGGGCAAGTATTCAGACATCATCCGGCTGAAATACAAGGACCAGAGCCTTCCCGAACGCCTGGTCCGGGATGTCAAAAACGACCTTTACATTCAGAAAATCGAGAATGTGGCCGCCCACGTGCGCCGGGCTGACCGGATCCGGCGGCTGGTGATGGGGAAGTGAAGCAGGAATAAAATAGAATGGTCCTCCGAAGGGAGGGCCTTTTTTTCGTGCGAAGGAGAAATAATCCTCCGGACCGTTGTTTGTTTTCGCTCATCATAGTTACCCCTTGACAACCTCATAAAGTTAGCATATACTAATTTATAGTGAAAACTATAAGGAAGACATCCATGAACACAGAAAATTATGTGGAGAAACTCAATCGCCTGAGCATCTTCCGCCCGAGGGGAATGACCAGGATCGGTGCGATGCTGGTCTGCGGCGGAGAAGACGGCGTGCTGTTGTGGCTGGAACACTGCAGGGAGGCGTATGCGAGGGAAATCATCGATCATTTCGGGCTGACAGCAGGTCGGGTGGCGAATATCACCCGGAGGCTGGAGGAACGGGGCTACATTCGCCGGGAATCCGATGCGGAGGACCAGCGGCGGGCAAGGATCACCCTGACGTCGGAAGGACACGAACGGGCGGCCGTGATTTACGGAGAAATGAACCGGCGACACCGGGCGTTTGTGGAGCAGCTGGGGGAAGAAGCCCCTTGCTTTCTGCAGACGCTGGACCGGCTGACCGATCTGGCGGAAAAAGGAGAAACATCTTTTCGGGAATAACAGGAAACGCTTACGCAGCCATCGCGCAGGCTTTTCTTTTGACCCGATAGTTTTTACTGAAAATTTTTACCAAAAACTAAATGCCGGAAACAGGATGAAACAAAAGGAAGCATAGAGTAATAAAAGTTTTGCAATCTCCATTCATCGTCGGTATACTATAAGGAGCAGGAAATATGACATTACGGGAACTGGAACTTGGAAAAAGCGCACGAATCACGGCGGTCGGGGGCGAAGGCGCCCTCCGCCAGCACTTCCTGGACATGGGGATGATCCCCGGTGCGGAGGTCACGGCTGTGCAGCTGGCCCCCATGGGAGACCCGATGGAACTTCGGATTCACGGGTATGAGCTGACGCTGAGACTGGCGGACGCGGAGAAAATACAGATTGAACCGGTGGATCAACCGGAAGAGCC
Source organism: Bacillota bacterium (assembly GCA_017515705.1). Classification (GTDB taxonomy): domain Bacteria; phylum Bacillota; class Clostridia; order Peptostreptococcales; family Anaerovoracaceae; genus RUG14258. Next base: position 3,848 of record JAFWFI010000191.1, on the reverse strand, counting down.
GGAAACGGTTCCGCTCGGCGAAACATCTATCCATCCGGGTCTCGGAGAAGGAGGCAAATACCACCGAAAGGGAGAAGGAGATCCGCTGCCGGAAGGAACCCTGTTGACTTTTGGCCTGGTGGGAAACCAGAACAGCGGAAAGACCACTCTGTTCAACCAGCTGACGGGATCCAACCAGCATGTGGGGAATTTCCCCGGGGTGACGGTGGACCGGAAGGACGGACCCATCAAAGGCCAGCCGAATACCCGGATCACAGACCTGCCGGGCATTTATTCCATGTCGCCATACAGCAACGAAGAACTGGTTTCCCGGGACTTTGTGCTGAAGGAAAAGCCGCGGGCCATCATCGACATCGTGGACGCCACCAATATCGAGCGGAACCTGTACCTGACCATGCAGCTGCTGGAGATGGAGATCCCGGTGGTGGTGGCGCTGAATATGATGGACGAACTCAGCGGGAACGGCGGCTCCATCGACATCAATGAGATGGAAGCGCTGCTGGGCGTGCCGGTGGTGCCCATTTCCGCCGCAAAGAATGAGGGCGTGGAGGAACTGGTGCGGCATGCGGTGCATATCGCCCACTACCAGGAAAAACCCTTGCGGCAGGATTTCTGCGGGGAGGAGGACCACGGCGGCGCCGTTCACCGGTGCATCCACGCGGTGATCCACCTGATCCAGGACCACGCCGAACAGGCGGGACTGCCGGTTCGTTTCGCCGCCAGCAAGGTCATCGAAGGAGACCCGCTGGTGCTGGAACAGCTGAAGCTGGATCAGAATGAAAAGGAAATGCTGGAGCACATCGTGCTGCAGATGGAAACCGAACGGGGACTGGACCGCAGCGCGGCCATGGCGGAGATGCGCTATACCTTCATCCACCGGGTCTGCGATGCCACTGTCCGCAAACCCCGAGAAAGCAGGGAACACCTCCGGAGCCGGCAGATCGACCGGTTCCTGACCGGAAAATATACAGCGATTCCGGCCTTTATCGCAGTCATGGGCCTGGTCTTTTTCCTGACCTTCAACGTCATTGGAGCCAAACTCCAGGAATGGACGGAAGCCGGCGTGGAAGCCCTGACCGGGACGGTAGACGCAGCGCTGACGGCTGCACATGTCAATGACACCATCCACGGGCTCATCGTGGACGGGATCTTCGCCGGCGTGGGAAGCGTACTGAGCTTCCTGCCCATCATCGTGGTGCTGTTCTTCTTCCTGTCTATCCTGGAAGACAGCGGCTATACCGCCCGGGTGGCCTTCTTCATGGACAAACTCCTGCGTAAGATCGGCCTGTCGGGCCGGAGCATCGTGCCGATGCTCATCGGCTTCGGCTGCACGGTGCCGGCGGTAATGGCGACCCGGACCCTGCCCAGTGACAGGGACCGGCGGATGACGGTGCTGCTGACCCCCTTCATGAGCTGTACGGCGAAAGTGCCGATTTACGCCTTCTTCACGGCGGCCTTCTTCCCGGGACGGGGCGGGCTGATCATGACTGGGCTGTATGTGCTGGGAATCGTCATGGCGATCGTGATTGCCTTCCTGTATAAGGGGACGCTGTTCAAAGGCGAGGCAGTGCCCTTCGTGATGGAACTGCCCAACTACCGGATGCCCGGAGCCCGGAACGTGCTGCGGCTTCTTTGGGACAAGGCGAAGGACTTCCTGCAAAGAGCCTTCACCATCATCTTGGTGGCCACCATCGTGGTATGGTTCCTTCAGAGCTTCGATCCGCATCTGAATATGACGGCGGATCCCCAGGAGAGCATCCTGGCCATCGCGGCAGGGTGGCTGGCACCCATCTTCCAGCCCCTGGGACTGGGAGACTGGCGAGTGGTAACTTCCCTAATCACCGGGTTTATGGCCAAGGAAAGCGTGGTATCCACTATGGAGATTCTCTTCGGAAGCGGCATTACCACCATTATGACAGGCCTGGCGGCGGCATCCATGCTGGTGTTCAGCCTGCTCTACACTCCCTGTGTGGCGGCCATTGCCTCCGTCAAGCGGGAACTGGGGGGCAAATGGGCCTTCGGAGTAGTCATCTGGCAGTGCGCCGTGGCATGGGTCGTGGCGTGGATCGTACGGATGATCGGAATGATGATGGGGGTGGCATAAATGAACGGATGGGATATTATATTAATCCTGCTTCTTGCGGGCGTGGTGGTGCTGGCGGTTCGCCACATTGTCAAAAACCGCGGCGGAAGCTGCCATGGCGGACCGGGCTGCGAAGCCTGCCGGCAGCGCTGTGAAATGAACAGGAATAATCAAATTTAATCATATTTCAGGAGGAATGAAATGGTAACGATTCGGGAACACATCGGAAAATCCAAGGAAGATTATCTGGAAGCGATCCTGGTGATCCGGCAGGAGAAGGGCTATTGCCGTTCGGTGGACATCTGCAACCACCTGAACTTCACGAAGCCCAGCGTCTCCCGGGCGGTGAAGACTCTGGAAGAGGAGAACTACATCGAACGCCGGGACGGAGGGTTCATTTACCTGACCGACAAAGGACAGACCGTGGCGGAAAAGATTCTGGAACGCCACCACACCCTGACGCAGTTCTTTGAGATGCTGGGGGTTTCTCCGAGAACGGCGGAGGACGATGCCTGCCTGATCGAGCATGTCATCAGCGACGAGACTTACGACAAGCTCCGGGCGTGGTACAAGAAAAGCGCGAAGAAATGAAAATGAGATACAAGGCAGCTATTTTTGATATGGACGGGACGATCCTGGACACCCTGGCGGACCTGAACCACTCCCTGAATTATGCGCTGAAAGAATGCGGACATCGGGGGGATTTTCCCGAAGAGACCACAAAGGCTTTCTTCGGCAGCGGCATCAAGGTGGCCATCCTGCGGGCGCTGGCCCTGGAACAGGGTTTTCCGGCGGAGCGGCTGGACGTGATCGGCACGGAGAACGAGCCTTCCCTGAACGTGGCGGAGGAAGAGATCGAGCGGATCCGGCAGGTCTACGCCCCTTATTACCAGGCGCACTGCAATGACGTCACCGGACCCTATCCGGGGATACCGGAACTGCTGAAGGAACTTCGAAGCAGGGGAGTGAAAACGGCGGTGGTATCCAACAAACCGGATGCAGCGGTGCAGAAGCTGGCGGAAGAAACCTTCCCCGGCGGGTTTGACTATGCCCTGGGAGAGATGCCGGGAACAGCCCGAAAGCCTGCTCCGGACATGGTGGAAAAGTGCCTGGCGGAATTCGGGATCGGATCGGAAGACGCCGTGTATGTAGGAGATTCGGAGGTGGATTTTCAGACGGCGGAAAACGCAGGGCTTGCCTGCATTCTGGTGGACTGGGGCTTTCGCAGCCGGGAATACCTGGAGAAGAAGGGTGCGAAAGTGATCGTATCCTCCTGCGGCGAGATTGCCGGGAAAGTGTTCGAATAAAAAGCCCCGCCGGACGGCCGGCAGGGCGAATAAACAAATAAAGGTTACAAGAGGTCGATCAACCGGTCGACTTCTTCTTTTTGGGTGGACCAGCTGGTAACGAAGCGGACTACGGTATGGTCTTCGTCGTACTTCTCCCAGAATTCGAAATCGACCTTCTCCAGCATTTTTTTGAAGGCTCCGTCCTCCATGATTACAAAGATCTGGTTGGTGGGGGAGCGGAACAGAAGTTCATAGCCCTTTTCCTCCAGGGCATCCTGGATCCTTTGTGATGCCGCCACGGCGGCCTTTCCCAGGGATTCGTACAGCCCATCGGTGAACAGGGCGTCGAACATGACCCCGGGGATGCGTCCCTTGGCCAGAAGGGCCCCCATCTGCTTGGTGATCATAAAGAAGTGGGGCACGGTGTGAGGCTTCGGGAAGACCACCGCTTCTCCGAAAAGGGCCCCGCATTTCGT
>JAFWFI010000190.1 GCA_017515705.1 Bacillota bacterium | reverse complement strand
TGCTCCCTGCCGCCGCCGCCCACGACTAATACCTTTTTCATTTTGTCTCCTTTATGAGATGGAAGATGGGAGATGGAAGATGGGAGAACCCTCTCCGTCGCCTTCGGCGCCACCTCTCCCATAGGGAGAGGCAAGATTGTTTGCAAGGGACCCAAAGGGGCTTCTCCAATCTCTAATCTTCAATCTTCGATCTGATTTAGTGTTTAAAATGCCGCATCCCGGTGAAGACCATGGAAATGCCGTACTCGTTGCACTTCTTGATGGAATCCTCGTCACGGATCGAGCCGCCCGGCTGAATAATCGCCGTAATGCCGGCCTTGGCCGCCATTTCCACGCAGTCGTCAAAGGGGAAGAACGCGTCGGAAGCCAGTACCGCTCCGTTGGTGTCTTCCACTGCCTGGCGGATGGCGATTTCCAGGGCGCCTACCCGGTTCACCTGTCCCGGTCCCATGCCGATGGTCTGGCCGTTTCTCACCAGAACGATGGCATTGGACTTCACGTTTTTCACGACCTTCATGCCGAAGACCATGTCTTTTTTTTCAAATTCGGTCGGTTCTTTTTCCGTTACGACCTTCCAGTCGGCCGGATCGTACAGCTGCGTGTCTTTTTCCTGTACCAGCAGCCCGCCGGAAACCTTCTTCATGTCGTAAGCGAAGGGGTCCCGTTCGGAAATGGCCGGCAGTTCCAGGATCCGGATGTTCTTTTTCTTTTCGATGATCTCCAGCGCTTCCGCCGAGAAGGACGGGGCGATGACGATCTCCAGGAAGATCTTGCTGATCTCTTCCGCAACTGCTGCGGTGATTTCCCGGTTGGAGGCGACGATGCCGCCGAAGATGGACACCGGATCCGCATTATAGGCTTTCATGTACGCTTCATAAATGTTGTCCGCCGTGCCGATTCCGCAGGGGTTCGCGTGCTTCACGGCAACCACCGCCGGCTCGTCGAATTCCCGCAGGGCTTCGATGGCTGCGTTGGTATCGTTGATGTTATTGAAGGAAAGTTCTTTCCCGTGGAGCTGCTTCGCGTTCACCAGGTCGCCGGCAGCGGGCTTGACTTCCTTGTAGTACCAGGCTTTCTGGTGCGGGTTTTCCCCGTAGCGCAGATCCTGGGCTTTTTCAAAGGTCATGGTGAAGTTGTCCGGCAGGCCGTATCCCGCTTCCTTTCGCAGGTAGTCGGAGATCATGGTGTCGTAGGCAGCGGTGTGCTGGAACACCTTCAGGGCCAGGCGGTACTTCGTATCGTAGGAAACTTCGCCTTTTTCCTTCAGTTCCGCAATGACCGCCGGGTAATCCGCCGGGTCGCAGATGACCACAACGTCCTTGTGGTTTTTCGCCGCAGAGCGCAGCATTGTCGGGCCGCCGATGTCGATGTTCTCGATGGCTACCGGCAGGGTCACGTCCGGTTTCAGGATGGTTTCCTTAAAGGGGTAGAGGTTGATGGCCACGATGTCGATGGTCTCAATGCCCAGGTCTTTCAGCTGGGCCATGTGTTCGGGTTTTTCCCGCATTGCCAGGATGCCGCCGTGAACCGCCGGGTGGAGGGTTTTGACTCTCCCGTCCAGGCATTCCGGGAATCCGGTCACATCGGAGATTCCGACCACTTTCACGCCGCTTTCGGCGATCTTTGCGTGGGTCCCTCCGGTGGAGATGATGGTGCAGCCCAGTGCCTCCAGTTCCTTCGCGAACTCGATGACGCCGGTCTTGTCGGATACGCTGATCAGTGCTCTCATAATTTCCTCCTATTCTCTGCCGTCCCAGCAGTAGGTGCACAGCCGGCACCGGTCGACCTGCACGGAATCCAGCAGGTTGTCCAGTGTCTGAAATTTTAACGTGTCAAATTGGCGGGCTTCTCTGATATCTTCCACCATGTTTTTATACCGTTCCGTCGTGCAGTCCGCGTATTCCGCCAGGACTTCATCCGAAACGTCTTCCGTCCCTTCCAGGTCGGCGATGACCCGGCGGGAGATCAGTTCCATATTGGAGACGGAGCGGGAGAAATTCAGGTACTTGCAGCCGTACAGGATCGGCGGGCAGGCGGAGCGGATGTGGATCCTCTTCGCGCCGTTGTCATACAGGTAATTGACCGTATCCTTCAGCTGGGTGCCCCGGACGATGGAGTCGTCCACCAGGACGAATTCCTTGCCGTCGATGATTTCCTTGTCCGGCACCAGTTTCATTTTTGCGATCAGGCTCCGGGCTTTCTGGTTCGGGGGCATGAAGCTCCGTGGCCAGGTCGGCGTATATTTGATGAGCGGCCGGGCGTAGGGAATGTGGGATTTCTGGGCGTAACCCAAGGCGTGGGCGATGCCGCTGTCCGGCACGCCGGCCACATAATCCACGTTTTCCAGTTCCGGGTCGTCCTTGTCCATTTCCGCGATGTGGGCTCCGTTCCGGTACCGCATGGATTCCACGTTCTTGCCTTCGTAGATGGCGGTGGGGTAACCGAAATAGGTCCAGAGGAAGGTGCAGATCCGTACGTCCTCCGTGTTCTCCGGCATCACCGTTTCCACGCCGTCGGGGGTGATCTTCGCGATTTCCCCGGGCGCCAGTTCCCGGTAGAGTTCATAGCCCAGATTGATGAAGGAGAAGGATTCCGACGCCACGCAGAAGGCGTCTTCCCGTTTGCCCACGATCAGAGGCGTCCTTCCCTTGTAGTCCCGGGCCGCATAGAGGCCGTCCGGCGCCAGCGCCAGCATGGTCAGGGAACCCTCCACTTTCTGCTGCGCGTACCGCAGGCCCTCCGGCAGGCTGTCCTTTGTTGAAATCAGCGCCGCCGCCAGCTCGGTGTTGTTGATGCCGCCGCCGCTCATGGACATGAACTGGGCTTTTTCCTCCCGGATCAGTTCTTCCACCAAATCGTCCTTGTTGTTGATGATGCCGACGGTGGCCAGGGAATAGTGTCCCAGTTTGCTGTAGACCGTCAGCGGTTGAGGCTCGGTGTCGCTGATGGCGCCGATGCCCATTTTGCCTTCCATGGATTCGATGTCGTCCTGGAATTTGGAACGGAAGGGCGCGTCGCCGATGGAGTGGATGGTTCGGTCGAACCCTTTTTCTCCGAAGACGCACATTCCGCCATTTTTGGTTCCCAGATGCGAGTGATAGTCTACTCCGAAGAACAGGTCCATCACGCAGTCTTTCTTTGAGGCTGTGCCAAATACTCCGCCCATTTTTTCTCCTTTATTTATTCTTCAATGCAATATTTCGAACAGCTGTAGTCAGAATTCGGTGCTCGACTTCCAGCACACGGGCTGCGAGGTCGTCCGCGGTGTCGCCGTCGAGGACGGGGACCTGTTCCTGGAGGATGATTTCGCCGGTGTCGATGCCTTCGTCCACGAAGTGAACGGTGGCGCCGCTGACTTTTTCGCCGGCGGCCAGGACCGCTTCATGGACGCGCTTGCCGTAGAAGCCCTTCCCGCAGAATTTCGGGATAAGGGAGGGATGGATGTTGATGATCCGTCCCCGGTAAGCCCGGATGATGGCTTCGTCCACCACGCTCATGTACCCTGCCAGCACGATCAGGTCGGTTTCCTTTTCCTGCAGCAGGGAGAGGATCCGGTCCGCTTTCTCCGCCGGGTCGGGGTAGGCTTTCGTGCTCACCACGTAGCCGGGGATCCCGTGCTTCTTCGCCCGTTCCAGCGCATAGGCTTTCGGGGAAGAGGAAATGACCTGTACGATCTTCGCATCGGGAATGAAACCGGATTCCACCGCATCGATAACGGACTGGAAGTTGGTTCCCCCGCCGGAGACCAGTACGGAGATCTTTAACATAAGACCACCCCTTCGCCCTGGATGATCTCGCCGATGAGGGCCGGTTTTTCGCCGGCTTCCGTCAGCAGCTGCATGGCGCGGTCTTTTTCCGACGGATCCACGATGAACATCATGCCGACGCCCATGTTGAAGGTGGAGAACATGTCTTTCTGTTCGATTTCCGCGGATTTTGCGATATAGTCGAAGACCTTCGGAATGTCCCAGGTACCGACGTTGATCTTCACGCCCAGGCCTTCCGGAATGATCCGGGGGATGTTCTCGAAGAAGCCTCCGCCGGTGATGTGGATGATGCCGGCGGCGGTGATTTCCTTCGCCAGGGCCTTGCAGGCCTTGGTGTAGATCCGGGTAGGCCGCAGCAGGGCCTCGCCCAGGGTCTCGCCCAGTTCCTCCACATAATCCGTGACTTTCAGGCCCATCTTTTCAAAGAAGACCTTCCGCACCAGGGAATACCCGTTGCTGTGAAAGCCGCTGGAGGCGATGCCGATCACCACGTCCCCTTCCTTGATTTTCGAGCCGTCGATGATCTTCGGCTTGTCGGCCACGCCCACGGCGAAGCCAGCCATGTCGTATTCGCCTTCGGAATAGAAGTCCGGCATTTCCGCGGTCTCGCCGCCCACCAGGGCGCATTCCCCCAGCACGCAGCCGTCGGCAATGCCCTTCACGATGTCGGCGATCTTTTCTGCCGTCACGTGTCCCGTGGCGATGTAGTCCAGGAAGAACAGCGGGGAGGCGCCCTGACAGAGGATGTCGTTGACGCACATGGCCACGCAGTCCTGGCCCACCGTATC
>JAFWFI010000031.1 GCA_017515705.1 Bacillota bacterium | reverse complement strand
GCCGAAGAACAGCTGGTACGAGCAGGCGGTGCTCTGGGCGGTGGGCGCCGGGATTACCAACGGGACGTCTGTGACCACCTTTTCACCGGACAAGGTCTGCAATTATGCGGAGATCCTGACCTTCCTGTGGCGGGCCAACGGGGCGCCGGATCCGGCAGGCATTTCCCATTACACAGAGAACTGGCCGGACAGCTGGTATAAAGATGCGGTGAGCTGGGCAGAAGAGGATGAACTCCTGGAAGACGCCGGGGATGCGGTGGATCCCTTCGAACCCTGTACCAGAGCCCGGACGGTGACCTGGCTGTACCGGGACGCCCAGTATTACGTGGACAGTGTGGAAGAACTGATGGATGCCATCGGGCCGGGCCGGGATATCCACTTGGCGCCGGGCACCTATGACTTGACGTCCTGGATCAACGAAAGAGTGGGGGATTCCCCGGATTGGGACAACCCCTATGTGATTATCAACGAAGTATCCGACGGTTACGAAGTACAGATCCTCGGGCTGAAGAACACGGAGTTTCTCAGTTCCGACGGAAAGGCCGGCAGCGTCAAAATCACGGTGGAACCCCGGTGCGCCAGCGTGCTGTCCTTCTATGACTGCGACAATGTCATGCTGACGAACCTGACCCTGGGGCATACGCCGGGGAAAGGGGAATGCGCCGGGGCAGTGATCACCGCCTCGATCTGCGGGGAACTGTGGCTGGATGGACTGGACCTGTACGGCTGCGGTGCTTATGGCATATCAATGGATGATGTGATGGGGGTCTATGCGGAGAACTGCGTAATCCGGGACTGCACGGAAGGGCTGATGAAGTGCAGCGATGCGCAAATTGCCCGTTTCTTTGGCTGCCAATTCCGGAAAACGAGGGGACAGCACCTGATTTCCGCCGCCGGCGACAGTTGGCTGATCTTCGAAGAGTGCTCCTTCAGAAATCTCAGCTGGGACAAAAATGGCGGTGCATTTCTCGATGTTGAGGAAGACAGCGCAGTGAACTTTTACGACTGCAGTTTCCCCAAAACCGTTCTTCAGGCCATTCTGAATGATCCCGGATACGGCAGGAACATTTTCGTGAGAGAGGAAAACGAGGAATACATCATTTGAAACCAATAAAGAAAAGCTGCGGCAAACCGCAGCTTTTTCATTTATCAAGACTCCCGGCTCCCGGCTTACTTATCCGGATTCCAGAAGGACGGCCGGAAGAGCATCAGCACGGCGAAGATCTCCAGCTTCCCGACGACCATCATGAAGGCCATCAGCAGCTTGGCCCAGCCATGGAAGAAGGCGTAGTTGCCGTAAGGCCCGACCTTTGCGAAGCCCGGCCCTAGGTTGGTCATGGAGGACAGGGAGGCGGTAAACGCCGTCACCAGGTCCGCCCCGGGATCCAGCGAGAGGATGATGCCGCCGATGACGGCGATCATCAGGAAAAACAACAGATAGGAACAAACCGTGACGCCGGTATCGTTGGAGACCGGCTCGTTGTTCACTTTTACAGAGTAAACGGCTCTCGGATGGAGCTTCTTTTTAAATTCCGTGGCCAGGAAGTTTCCGGTGATCATGAACCGGACCGCCTTGACGCCCCCGGCGGTACTGCCGGAGCACCCGCCGCAGATGGAAATCAGCAGCAGCAGGATCACCAATGCGGGCGGCCACAGGTTGTAGTCATTGGAGGCAAAGCCCGTGGTGGTCATGACGGAAACCAGGTTGAAGCTGCCGTAGCGCAGGGCTTCCCCAAAATTGGCGTAGGTATGAGTAATGGTCAGCAGGATCGTGGACGCAAGTCCGGATCCCACCAGCATCAGCAGGAAGAACCGTACTTCCTGGTGTTTCAGGAAGAGCAGGACCTTCTTTTTTTCGACCATGCTGTAAATCACCGGGAAGCTGATGGACCCGATGACCATGAAGACTTCCAGCACCACTTCCACGTAGAGACTGTGGAAGGCGCCGACGCTCTCGTTCTTTGGCGAGAAGCCGCCGGTGGCTACGGCTGAAAAGGCGTGGGTGGAAGCATCGAAGAAGCCCAGACCGCCGGCCATCAGCAGCGCGATGCAGATAGCCGTCAGCAGAAAATAGACCTTGTACAACCGCTTCGCCACATCCGTCATCTTGGGGGCCGTCTTGTTGACATCGGAGCTGGAAATCTCCGCCCGGGCCATCTGGAAGCCGCTGATCCCCAGGGAAGGCAGCACGGCGATGGCGATGGTCAGGATCCCCAAACCGCCCATCCAGTGCGTGTAGGCCCGCCAGAACAACATGGTTTTTGGAAGGCCTTCGATGTTGGTCAGGATGGAAGCACCGGTGGTGGTAATCCCGGAAGTGCCCTCAAAAAGCGCATCCGCAAAGTTGGGGATGGCGCCGGAAATGATATAGGGAAGGGAAAAGCAGAAGCAGGCGAGAAACCAGGTCAGTACCACGATCAGATACCCCTCCCGGATCCGGAGCGTGGCTTTCTTTTTTTCGACGGACCGCAGGCAGAGACCGCTGACCAGCATGGCCATGAAAACCAGCATCAGCGCCGTCGTCGATCGGTCATCGTGATAGTAAATGCCCACTATGAACATGGGAAGCATGCAGAGTGCTAAAATCATCAGCATCATCCCCACCGTCCGGGCAACCATTCGGTAATTCATAATCTTTTTCAGATTGCAGATGGGAGATGGGAGATGGGAGAAAAATGGCTTCTCCAATCTTCAATCTTCAATCTCAAATCTGTTCTCCAATCTTCAATCTTATATCGCCAAATCTTATATTGCTTTACACTCGGAACAATTTCTTTTTCGTGGCCCGGAGCATCCGCTCCAGTTCCGGAACGTCCGACAGCATACTGAAGAAGATCAGCCGGTCGTTGGGTTGGATCCGGGTATTGCCCGTGGGGACGATGGTAGTATTGTTCCGGTAGATCAGGGACACCAGCACGCCCTTGGGGAAATCCAGTTCCTTCAGCATCTTCCCGGTGATCATCATGTCCGGCTGGGCGATGACCTCCAGCACTTCTGCCTGACCCTGTAGGAAGAAGGAGGAGGAGACAAAGCTGCGGGACTGAACCAGCCGCAGGATGTAGCTGGTGGTGATTTCCAGTGTATTCAGCGTATTCACGCCCACCTTGTCCATCAGCAGGGAGTAATTGCCCCGGCTGGTCTTGGCCAGGACTTCCTTGACTCCGTATTGCTGGGCCGTCAGGGCTAAGATGATGTTGTCCTCGTCGTAGCCGGTGGCGCTGACAAAGGCGTCCATGGATGCCAGGTTTTCCTCCTGGAGCAGGGACATGTCGGTGGCGTCTCCGTGGAGAACCAGCACGTTCGACAGTTTTTCCGCCAGGTATTCGCAGCGTTCCAGATCTTTTTCGATGATCTTGACGGAGATCCCGGCATCGGAAAGCAGCTTGCCCAGGTAGAAGCCGGTTTTCCCGCCGCCCATGATCATGACTTTCTTGATATTGGTTCCCTCTACCTTGGTATCGATAAAGGGGGAGATTTTCGCGATATCCGTCTTCTTTCCCAGCAGGTAGAGGACGTCGTTTTCCTCGATGGTGACATGGCTCTTGGGGATGATGAGTTTCCCCTTCCGGGAGATGGAGACGATCAGCATGTTTTCCAGGTAGTTGGAGGCGTTCAGGACCCGGTCGCCCACCATGCCCTTAATGGTTTCCGCCCGCACTTCCAGCATGCCGATGGTGGGGCCGGTGAAGAACTGGTTGAAGTCCTTGTGCTGGTTGATCAGGTAATTGAAGATCTCGTGGGAAACCAGCATGTCCGGGTTCAGAACCTGATCAATGTTGAAGGTATCCTTCATCAGTTCCTGGTGATTCATGTATTCCGGGCCTCTCAGCCGCGCCACCACTTTCTTGCAGCCCAGTTTTTTCACGACGCAGCTTACCACCAGGTTCTTCTCGTCGTTGTCCATCAGGGCCAGCACATAGTCATACTGTCTGATGTTGAGGTCGTCGTAGATATCCGCCTCCAGGGCATCCGCGGCAATGGCCAGAACATCCATCTCGTTGCTGGCTTTCTGGATCACCTTCGGGTTGATGTCGATCAGCGTGATGTAATTGTCCGGAGAAACCAGTGAAGCGGCGACTTTCATCCCCAGCTTTCCTGCTCCGATAATCATGATTCTCATAACATTCTCCACTACCGGTTTATACTATCTTATTAATATCTTATTGTATCACCAAACGGGATTTTGTCCATAGGATTTCTGAAGAAAGGGTGGACATATTAGAAGAAAAGGGATATTATGTAAGTATATAGATGAATATGGTAATAATGAAAGGGAATGTAAGTATGGTTTCATTTATCAAGAGCTGCACTATCGCCGGCGTGGACACGGAAATCATCCGCGTGGAATGCGACCTGTCCCGTGGAATGCCGGTCCTGAACATGGTGGGACTGCCGGATGCCGCCGTGCGGGAGTCCCGGGACCGGCTCCGGGCGGCCATTCTGAATTCGGGGCTGGACTTTCCGGTGAACAGGCGGATCACCATCAACCTGTCGCCGGCGGGCACCCGGAAGGAGGGGACGCACCTGGACCTGCCCATCGCCCTGAGCCTGCTGGCGGGGGCGGGGAATGTTCCGGCGGAGAAAATGGAGGACTATGCGGTGATTGGGGAACTCTCCCTGGACGGCCGGGTGGAAGCAGTGCCGCAGGCGCTGCCCATGTGCATCGGTTTGAAACAGAAGGGTGTGAAGAAGATCATTCTGCCCAAAGAGAATCTGAAGAATGTGTCGGTGGTGGAGGAAGTGGACCTTTACCCGGTGGAAACCCTCCGGGAAGCCTGTGATTTCATCACCGGGGAGGCGGTGATCGCGCCGGTTCAGGGGAAGCGGCCGCCTTCCGCTTTTGACAGCCCGGACAGCGAGATGGACTTTTCGGAGGTGCTGGGCCGGGAGGAGGCGAAACGGGCCATCGAGATCAGCGTCAGCGGCTTTCACCACCTTTTGTTTACCGGGCCGCCGGGCTGCGGTAAGAGCATGATGGCCAAGCGGATCCCCACGGTGATGCCGGGGATGACCTATGAGGAAATGCTGGAGGTGACAAAACTGTACAGCCTATGCGGGATGGAACCGGAGGAGGGCGGACTGATTTCGAGGCGGCCCTTCCGGGCACCGGCGGGGAACGTGTCTTCCGCTGCCATGGTGGGCGGCGGCGCCGGCATTCCCCGGCCCGGGGAAATCACCCTGGCGCACCTGGGAACGCTGTTTCTGGATGAGATGCCGGAAATGCGCCGGGACGTGCTGGAGGCGCTGCGCCAGCCGCTGGAGGATGAGAAAATTACCATATCGCGGAGCCAGTCCAAGATTACCTACCCTAGCAAATTCATGCTGGTGGGGGCCCGGAACCCCTGTCCCTGCGGGTATTTCGGGGACCCGAACCGCCGCTGCACCTGCTCGATGCAGCAGATCCGGCGCTATCAGGAGCGGCTGTCGGGACCCATCATGGACCGGTTCGACATTTTCGTGGACCTGGCGGCCATCGATTACGATTCTCCCGAGTGGATGCAGTCGGCGGGCAGTCCCTGCCGGAGTTCCGCCGCTATGCGGGAGAAGATCGAGGGGGCCAGGGCTCTGCAGGAAGAACGTTATATAAAGGAAGAAATCCGTTACAATTCCCAGCTGCAGGGCCGGCTTCTTCGAAAGTACTGCCGGCTGGAGGGGGCGGCGAAGGAAGTCTACGACCTGGGATGCCGGCAGCTGAAAGTGAGCCTGAGGGGGAGGGACAAGCTGCTGAAGGTGTCCCGGACCATCGCGGACCTGGAAGGAAAGGATGAGATCGGTGCGGAGCATGTGGCGGAGGCCCTGCAGTACCGGAGAAGGGACGAAGAGAGAGATGACTATCAATGAATACGACCTGTGGTTCTCGGACCACGCAGGACGGAACATCCGGAAGCTGCTGGCGCAGGCGGACCCGGAAGATCTGGAAGCACTGTACAATAGTCCGCTGACGGTCAAATGGGAGCGGGACCTGGACCTTTACCGGCGGTGCCTGAAGCGCGCTGAACGGGAGGGAATCCGCATCTGCCGATTGACGGATCCGGATTATCCGCCTGGCCTGAAGGAGATCCACGACCCGCCCTGGCTGCTCTTTGTCCGCGGGGAACTGCCGGACCCGGCGAAGCGGTGCTGCGCCATCGTGGGCTCCCGGAAAGCCACCGCCTACGGCCGGAAGATGGCGTTTGAATTCGGAAAGATCCTGGGGGAGAACGGAATCGGCGTCATCAGCGGGATGGCTCTGGGCGCAGATTCCCAAGGCCACCGGGGCTGTCTGGCGGGAGGCGGATACACGGCGGCGGTTCTGGGAAGCGGAGCGGATGTCTGCACCCCTTCCTCCAACCGGGGCCTGATGGAGGAAATCCTTACGAGGGGCGGATGCATCTTGTCGGAACAGCTTCCCGGTACGCCGGGAAGACCGGAGAACTACCCCCGCCGCAACCGGATCATCAGCGGGATCAGCGACGGGGTGATCGTGGTGGAAGCGGACGAATGCAGCGGCACCTCCATCACGGCAAACATGGCCCTGGAACAGGGACGGGACGTTTACGCCCTGCCGGGGAACATCACCAGCATCATGAGCCGGGGCACCAACCGGCTGATCCGGGAAGGGGCCGTGCCGCTGATTTCGGTGGAAAGCATTCTGGAAGAACTGGGACTGGAAACGGCACAGGATCCGGAGAAGGACAGTCTGCCGCCGCTGGGCAAAGACGAGGAAATCATTTACCGGACGCTCCGTCAGACCGGGGCAGCGGGGGCGGACGAACTCTGCGCTCTCACCGGTAAACCGCCCGGCGAACTGGCGGGGCTTCTCAGCGTCATGGAGATCAAGGGACTGGTTCTCCGGAGCGGTGGAAAAATAATGATTGCAAAATAGAGCGGGAGAAGATATACTAATCGTTTAGGGGATACAAAACCCTTAAATTATGATAAACGGAGTATGAGAATGGCAAGCGCTGATTCGAAAACAAAGGCAAAAACCAACGAAAAAACACTGGTGATCGTTGAATCCCCGGCCAAGGCCAAATCCATCGGCAAGTTCCTGGGAAGCCGTTACAAAGTCGTGGCTTCCGTGGGACACGTCCGGGATCTGCCCAAGAGCACGCTGGGAATCGATGTGGATCACGGGTATGAACCAAAATACATTACGATCAAAGGCAAGGGGCCGCTGATCAAGGACCTGAAGAAAGAAGCGAAGACCGCCCGCAGAGTCATGCTGGCCACCGACCCGGACCGGGAAGGGGAAGCGATCTCCTGGCACCTGGCCCACATCCTGGGCATCGACGAATCCGACGTCTGCCGGATCGAGTTCCATGAGATCACGAAGGACGCCATCAAGAACGCGGCGAAAAATCCCCGGACCATCAACATGAATCTGGTGGATGCACAGCAGGCCCGCCGGGTTCTGGACCGGCTGGTGGGCTACCAGATCAGCCCGCTGCTGTGGCGGAAGATCCGTTGGGGTTTATCCGCCGGACGGGTCCAGTCCGCGGCACTGAAGATCATCTGCGACAAGGAACGGGTCATCCAGGCATTCGTGCCGGAGGAATACTGGCCCATTATCGCCGTCTTCCATGGCGACAGCAAGGTCCGCAGCTTTGAAGCGAAGCTGGCGGAAATGGACGGGAAGAAGATCACGGTCCGCAGCGAAGAAGAAGCCAACGGGATTTTAGAAGAGCTGAAAAAAGGCGGTTACAGAGTTTCCGCCATTGACAATAAAAAGACGGCGCGCAAGCCGCTGCCGCCTTTCACCACCAGTACCCTGCAGCAGGAAGCCTCTTCCAAACTGGGGTTCCTGACCCGCCGGACCATGTTCACGGCCCAGCAGCTGTACGAAGGCATCGACATCAAAGGCGAGGGCACGGTGGGGTTGGTCTCCTATATCCGTACGGACTCCGTCCGGGTGTCGGAGGAAGCCCGGGCCATGGCCAGGGATTTCATCATCGGGGAATACGGCCCGGAATACTACGCCAGCAATTACTATAAAAACCGTAAAAAGGACGTGCAGGACGCCCACGAAGCCATCCGGCCCACCTCCGTGGCCCGGACGCCGGAAAGCATCAAGGATTCCCTGACCAGGGACCAGTTCAACCTCTACCGGCTGATCTGGTGCCGGTTCGTGGCATCCCAGATGGAAGCGGCCCTGTACGATGTTCAGAACGTGGCGATCCAGAACGGACGCTATACCTTCCGCGCCAGCGGCAGCCGGGTACTCTTCGACGGGTTCCGGAAGGTCTATGAAATGAAGGAAGACGGGGAAGTACGCCTGCCCTCCCTGGAACAGGGACAGGACCTGAAGGAAAAGAGCGTGAAGACGGAACAGCGGTTCACCCAGCCGCCGGCCAGGTTCACCGAAGCCTCCCTGATCAAGCAGCTGGAGGAACAGGACATCGGGCGGCCCAGTACCTATGCCCCCATCGTGTCCACCCTGCTGGACCGAAAATACGTCCGCCGGGAAAAGAAGAGCCTGATTCCCACGGAACTGGGCTTTACGGTGACGGAACTGATGGAAACCTATTTCCGGAACATCGTGGATGCGGGCTTCACCGCTCAGATGGAGGATAAGCTGGATTCCATCGAAACCGACGGAAACGACTGGCGGAAGATCATCGACGATTTCTACGGGCCCTTCCAGGAAGAACTGCAGGAAGCCGACCGGAGCATCGAAAAAATCGAGGTGAAGGACGAACCCACCGGGGAACTCTGCGAGGTCTGCGGAAAGCCCATGGTCCTCAAACACGGCCGGTTCGGGGATTTCATCGCCTGCAGCGGCTATCCGGAATGCAAGAATACCAAGCCGATCGTCAAGAAGATCGGGGTGGCCTGTCCGGAATGCGGGAAGGACATCGTGGAGCGGAAGAGCAGAAAAGGCCGGACATTCTACGGCTGCAGCGGCTATCCGGAATGCAAGTTCGTTTCCTGGGATAAGCCGGTGGACAGAAAATGCCCGAAATGCGGATCCATCATGGTGGAGAAGAACTGGAAATCGGCGAAGTATGCCTGCTCCAACCGGGAGTGTGGATACAGAGAAAAGGAATAGATCAAGGAATAATGGAGGGTTGAAATGGAATTCAGAGGGACAACCATCTGCGCCGTGCGGCGCAGTGAAGACGACGTGTGCATCGGCGGCGACGGCCAGGTGACCTTTGGCGAGACCACCATCATGAAGCACAAGACGAAAAAAGTACGGAAGATTTACAACAATTCCGTGCTGACGGGGTTTGCCGGATCCGTATCCGATGCAATCACCCTGATCGAAAAATTTGAGAATAAGCTGCAGGAGCACGGCGGCAACCTGCGGAGAGCCGCAGTGGCCCTGGCGCAGATGTGGCGCAGCGACCAGGGGATGCGGCACCTGGAAGCATTGCTGCTGGCAGTGGACAAGGAGGGGATCCTCCTGATCTCCGGCAACGGCGAAGTCATCGAACCGGACTCCGACTGCATCGCCATCGGATCCGGCGGAAATTACGCCTATGCGGCAGCCAAGGCCCTGGTGGAAAATACGGATCTGCCGGCGGAGGACATCGTGCGCAAAGCGCTTCAGATCGCTGCTTCCATTTGTGTGTTTACCAACGACAACATTTCCGTTGAGAAACTGTAGGAGGTGGGAAGATGAATCAGATGACACCGAAAGAAATCGTCCGGGAACTGGATAAATATATCATCGGTCAGGACAAGGCCAAGAAATCCGTAGCCATTGCCCTGCGGAACCGTTACCGCAGGAGCCAGCTGCCGGAGGACATCCGGGAGGAAATCACTCCGAAAAATATCCTGATGATGGGCCCCACCGGCGTGGGGAAGACGGAAATCGCCCGCCGGCTGGCGAAACTGGTGGATGCGCCTTTCGTCAAGGTCGAGGCCACCAAGTTCACGGAAGTGGGCTATGTGGGCCGGGACGTGGATTCCATGATCCGGGACCTGGCGGAAGCCTCCGTGCGGATCACAAAAAACAGGATGCTCCAGGAAAAATACGCCGTGGCGGAAGTACTGGCGGAGGAAAAGATCCTGGACGCCTTTATCCCGCCGAAGAAGAAGCCGGCGGGGGGTGGCCTGCGGAATCCCTTTGACCTGTTCGGCGCCATGCAGCAGAACGCCCAGGCGCAGAAAAACGCCCAGAACCAGGAGCCTCAGATGAGCGAGTCCGAAATCGAGCTCGCCCGGGAACAGGTGCGCAAGCAGCTGCAGGACGGTCTTCTGGAAGACCAGCTCATCGAAATCGAAGTGGAGGACAACTCCGCCCAGATGAACATGCTGGACGTGGGGGGCGGCATGGATATGAGCATTTCCCTGGGAAGCATTTTCGGGGATGCCATTCCAAAGAAAACCAAGAAAAAGAAGGTATACGTGAAGGAAGCCCGCAAAATCTTAAAGGAACAGGAGGCCCAGAACCTGATCGATATGGACCGGGTCACCTCCGAAGCCATGGAGAATGCGGAGCAGAACGGGATCGTATTCATTGACGAAATCGACAAGATCGCTTCCAGCGGCGGATTCCGCAGCGGCGCGGACGTTTCCCGGGAAGGAGTCCAGCGGGATATCCTGCCCATCGTGGAAGGCAGCGTGGTCAACACCAAGTACGGTCCCCTGAAGACGGACCACATCCTCTTCATCGGCGCCGGGGCGTTCCATGTATCCAAGCCCACGGATCTGATCCCGGAACTGCAGGGGCGGTTCCCCATCCGTGTGGAACTGGAAAACCTGACGAAGGATGTGTTCGTGCAGATCCTGACCCAGACGGAAAATGCCATCGTCAAGCAGTACAAGCTGCTGCTGGAGACGGAAGGCGTCAAGGTAACCTTTACCGACGAAGCCATCGACGCCATCGCCGAGACGGCGTTTCTGATGAACGAACAGACCGAAAACATCGGGGCAAGACGGCTCCATACGGTCATGGAAAACCTGCTGGAAGACGTGTCCTTCAACATCACCGAGCATGAAGGGGATGAACTGGTCATCGACGAGGCCTACGTGAAGGAACGGCTGGATGATTACAGCGGGATCAACGAAGTGGAAAAATACATTTTATAGTCCGCAGCGGACGGAACAGGAGTGAAACAAAATGGAGCAGATGCTGGAGAAGATGAGAAAGCTCAACTGGCTCTTGCAGAAGGGCGGTGAAGGGAATATCCCCTTTGACCAGCTGACGGAGATCCTCAGTGAGCTGATGTCTTCCAACGCTTATGTGATAACCGACAAGGGAAAGATCATCGGGGTTTATTATGCCAACAAGGAAGACCAGCCGGTGAAGAAGTACAATAAACAGGGAGAGTCCTATATCCTTCAGGAGACCAACGACCGGTTCATGGAACTGACGGAGACCTGTCTGAACATTACGGGGAAGGAAGCCGAGGCCATGTTCCCCTATGACACGAAGGCTTTCGGGAAATACATGATGGTGATTCCCGCTTACGGCGGCGGCCGGCGGCTGGGGACCGTGCTCTTTGCCCGGTACGAAAAATTCGAAACGGAAGACGTGATCCTGGGCGAGTACGGCGCCGTTGTCGTAGGCATCGATATCGACCGGCGGCGGAACCGGGAGACGGAACTGATGGTGAGAAAGCGCGCCATGGTGCAGCTGGCCATCAGTACCCTGACATCCAACGAAATCATCGCCATGCAGGATGTTTTCAGCCGGATGGTCAGCGACGAGGGCCTGGTGGTGGAAAGCAAGGTCGTGGACCACACCGGCGTCACGCGCACCGTGGTCAGCAGCGGACTGAAGAAGCTGGAAGTGGCCGGCGTCATTGAATCCAAGGCCCTGGGCATGAAAGGCACCCACATCCGGGTCGTCAACGATGAACTGAGGACCGAACTCAGCCGGATCAAGTATTAAAGACTTAAGGCTGAAGATAGGAGATGGGAGATAGGAGATAGAAGATGGGAGTTAGTAATTGGCAGAAGGTCCTTCGCTTTACTCAGGATGAAGGTTATTGTCATTTTGAGGGCGGTGCCCGAAGAATATTCTCCAATCTTCAATCTCCAATCTTTAATCTAAAATCTCCTTGACAACGGCCTGCCCGTGCCATATAATATTTCCTGCAGATAACAAAGAAGAAGTCATCCGCTTCTCACCTTGCGGCGCAGGCCAGTAAGGTTAATAATGAAAATGACGGCGTTTTTCAACGTGCATTTTACGGAGGCGGATATTTTTATCCGTTTTTTTCTTTATATTTGCTCAAACAAATCAGGAGGTACAAAGTCATTAGTAAGGAAGTTCAAATCAACGAAGCGATTCGTGATAAGGAAGTCAGACTGATCGATTCTGACGGAACCATGCTGGGGATCATGAGCAGCAGAGATGCTCAGAAGATCGCCGACGAAAAGAAGCTGGACCTGGTGAAGATCTCCCCGAACGCAAACCCGCCTGTATGCAAGATCCTGGACTACGGGAAATACAGGTATGAAATGCAGAAGAGGGAAAAAGAAGCCAAGAAAAAACAGAAAACGATGGAAGTCAAGGAAGTGCGGCTGAGCCCCTACATCGAAAGCCACGATTTAAACGTAAAGGCGAAAAATGCTTCCAAGTTCCTGACTGCCGGCGACAAGGTCAAGGTAAGCATCCGCTTCCGTGGCAGAGAGCGGGATTTCACGCAGATCGGATTCGATGTGATGAACAGTCTGCTGGAGGTCCTGGGCGACATCTGCACAGTGGAAAAGAAGCCGACCATGGAAGGCAGGCACATGATAATGATTTTGGCCCCGAAAAATAACTAGTATCATCGAGAGGAGGGCATTGACATGCCAAAAATGAAGTCCCACAGAGGCGCTGCGAAGAGATTCAGAGTAACCAAGAGCGGTAAGGTTAAGACCAATAAGCCATATAAGAGCCATATCCTGACCAAGAAAGATGCGAAGAGAAAAAGAGGTCTGAGAAAGGCCGGTTACGTTTCCCCGACCGTGGAAAAGAAGATCAAGGAAATGATTTTAGGTTAGTATCAGGAGGTTTGAACAATGGCAAGAGTAAAAGGTGCGGTAAACGCAAAGAAAAAGCATAAGAAAGTATTAAAATTAGCAAAGGGCTTCTATGGCCAGAAGAGCAGAGCTTTCAGAGCGGCGAACCCGGCTGTAATGAGATCCTTAAGAAGCGCATACATCGGCAGAAAGCTGAAGAAGAGACAGTACAGACAGCTGTGGATCACCAGAATCAATGCGGCTGCCAGAATGAACGGCATCTCCTACAGCAAGATGATGAACGGCCTGAAGAAGGGCGGCATCGAAATCAACAGAAAGATGCTGGCCGACATGGCGGTTTACGATGCAGAAGGCTTCAAGGCATTAGCTGAAATCGCAAAGGCGAACGCTTAATCAGATTCATTCAAGAATCAACCCCTGCGAAGAATCGCAGGGGTCTTTTTTCAATGTCAAGCTTCAAGCTCCCAGCTTCCAGCTCCCCCTTGAAAAGACCGAAACCCCGCTGTATAATAACTATAAGCGACTATTTTTATTGGGAAACAGGAGATACCGATGTACGGCTTTGAAATGGGACCGATCCGCCCGCCCAGCGAGGCGAACAGCATTTTGCTCCGGGTCACCAGGAACTGTCCCTGGAACAAATGCGAATTCTGCGGGGTGTACAAGGGCGAGAAATTCAGCATCCGAAGCGTAGAGGAAGTCAAGAGGGACATCGATGTGATGAAAGCGCATGGCCTGACTTCGAACAGCGCCTTCCTGCAGGATGCCAATTCCATTATCATGAAGCCGGAGCAGCTGGCGGAGATTCTGGTCTATTTCCGGGAACGGTTCCCGGAGGTGGAGCGGGTCACTACCTATGCCCGTGCGGATACCCTGTCGAGGATCACGCCGGAGAACATGAAGCTGCTGAAGGAGTCGGGCCTGGATCGGGTGCATTCCGGCTATGAGACCGGATCGGATACGATCCTGAAGATGATCCGCAAAGGCACCACCCGGGACCAGCAGGTCCGGGGCGGGCTCAAGGTGAAGGAAGCCGGCATGGAACTGTCCATGTATTTTATGCCCGGAGTGGGCGGCAGGGATCTCAGCGAAGAGAACAGCAGGGAAACCGCCGGTGTCATCAATGAGGTGGACCCGGACTTTGTCCGGCTGCGGACTTTCGTAGCCAAACCCGGAACGCCCATGGGGGAAAAGGTCGAAGCGGGGGATTTTGTCCCCTGCACCGATGAAGAAAAAGTCGCGGAGATTCGGCGGATGCTGGAACAGGTGGAAGGCTGCAGCGGAATGCTGGTCAGCGACCACATCGTGAATCTCCTGGAGGATGTCCGGGGGAGCCTGAAAACGCAAAAAGAGGAAATGATACGGAAGATCCGGGATTTCGAGGAGATGGATCCCTTTGAAAAGCGCCGGTATCAGGCGGCCCGGCGGATGGGCTTCATCCGGCGGCCGGAAGACATGAACCGTCTTCCGGAGGATCTGTCGGCCCAGATCACGGGCATCGTCCGGAAGTTTGAAACCGCCGAACAATGGGAGGACTTCCTGAATTATTTCCTGGAACGATATATCTGACGAGACAGGTGTAGATCATGAGAGAGTTTTTCAAATCGAAGTATTTCAAATGGGGCATGGTGCTGTTCACACCGCTGGCCATGGTGGCGCTGCTGGTGATTTTCCTGCTGCGCATGGGCTTCTTTGTTTCCGGCCTGGGCGCGCTCTGGGGCGCCATGGCACCCTTTATCTACGGCGGCATCATTGCCTATATCCTGCGGCCGATCTACAATGCCTGCCGGAGCTTTTTTGAGAAAAAACTGATTCAGATAGGGGTCAAGAAGCAGAGCCGTGCGGTTCTGTTATCCCGGATCATCAGCGTGCTGATCGCCCTGGCGCTGTTGCTGACAGTGGTGGTGGGCCTGTTTATGGCGGTCATTCCGCAGCTGGTCGAAAGCACCTACGAGCTGGTGACCAAGGTACCGGCCTATTCCGACCATTTCATGGAAACGGTCAACAATATGGAATTTATCAAGCCGGAGTGGCGGCGGCTGATCGCAGAGAACTGGGACACCATCATGAAACGGGTCTACGTATGGAGAGACGCCACCCTGATGCCGTACCTGCAGGAACTGCTGGTGAAGATTTCGGCGGGCCTGGTGGATATGGCCCATACGGTCTTCAACCTCTTCATCGGCCTGATCGTCTGCGTCTATATCCTGCTCAGCAAGTCGACGTTCACCGCTCAGTCCAAAAAACTGCTGTATTCAATCTTTTCCACAGAAAATGCAAATACGGTGCTGGACGGCTTCCGGTTCGTGGACCGGGTCTTCAGCGGCTTCGTATCGGGCAATGTCATCGATTCGGCGGTCGTGGGGCTGATTACCTTCGTCGTGATGAGCATCTTCCACTGGCCTTATCCGCTGCTGATCGCAGCTCTGGTGGGCGTCACGAACCTGATTCCCTTCTTCGGCCCGTTCATCGGTGCGATCCCGTCGGTGGTGCTGATTTTCTCCGAGAATCCGCTGCAGGCGCTGTATTTCCTGATTTTTATCGTGGTGCTGCAGCAGTTTGACGGCAACGTGCTCAAGCCGAAAATCTACGGTCAGGCAGTGGACCTGCCCAGTTTCTGGACGCTGTTCGCCATCCTGGTGGGCGGTTCCCTCTTCGGGATCCCCGGGCTGCTGCTGGGCGTGCCGGTCTTCACCGTGATCTATACCTTTGTTTCCTGGCTCATCGACCGCCGTCTGGTGAAAAAGTCCCTTTCGGAGGATACGACGGACTATTTCCGGCTGGACCGGATCAATGCCAGGACCGGCGAAGCGGAATACCTGTCGGAAGACTTCATGAAAGAACGGAAGCGGCGCAACAAGGAAGAAAAGAAAATCCGTCAGGCCCTGAAAAAGGAACAGGCGAGCATTCCCATGAAGGCATCCCTCTTCCATCAGGGAAAACCTCTGGAGGAGATCCTTCGGGAGAAAGGGCTGGATGAAGATGAAATCGAACTGGTGGAAAACCAGATAGAAGGACTTGTCAAGGAATTGGAGGAGAATGCAGATGATCAAGATCAATGATATGCCCAAGCCCTGGCGGAAGGGACTGACCCTGGCCCAGGCTTTTCGGGAGAACGACCTGATGCTGAAGGGAGGCTTCCTCATTTACGTGAATGAGGACTTGGTGGATGTGTCGGAATATGAAACGTTCGAATTGGAGGATGAGGACGACATTCAGACCATGTTTACGTTTTTTATGGATTGAGTCCGGAAACTTAAGACTGAAGAAAAAAGATCCTTCGCTGTGCTCAGGATGACAAAGACTGTCTTCCCGGGTACGGCGAAGGATCTTGTGTTTGACAGAAAGTCTTTAGGAGAAATAGCGGAAGACGCCTTTGACCAGGCCCAGGATCTTCACGTCATCGACGATGATGGGGCTCATGGATGCGTTCTCCGGCTGCAGCCGGATGTGTCCCGATTCCCGGTAGAAGGTCTTGACCGTGGCCTCGCTTTCGAAGCCGTCCACCATGGCAACCACGATCTCGCCGTTGTTGGCGGTGTTCTGGCGGCGGATGAGAATGTAGTCCCCGTCGTAGATCCCGGCTTCGATCATGCTGTCGCCCTTGACGTTCAGCATGAAGTGTTCGCCTCCGGTGACGAACTGGGCCGGCATCGGGAAGTATTCCTCAATGTTCTGTTCTGCCAGAATCGGCATGCCGGCGGCGACCTTTCCCACGATGGGGATGTCGACGATGTCCTGCCGTTCCGGGGCAGAAGGGATGGCCGCTTCCTCTTTGTTCAGTACTTCCAGCGCCCGCCGTTTTACCGGGTCCTTGCGGATGTAGCCTTTCCGCATCAGGCTGTCCAGGTCCTTGTGGGCGGTGGAGGTGGATTTGATGTCCAGGGACTGGCAGAGTTCCCGGATCGTGGGCGGGTAGCCCTTGGCCTTGATCTGGGCCTTTATGTAATCGAGAACTTTCTGTTCTCTTTCGGTGAGTTTTTTGTCTTCCATGATTCCTACCTCACAGTTCTTTCGCAGTATATTTTCCTTATTGTACCATAGGCCGAACAAAAAGTAAACAAATGTTCCGAACTTTTTAAGGAAAAGATTGAAGATTGGAGATCAGAGATTGGTGATACAGATAAAAAACCAGCTGTCGGGACAGAATTTTTCCATCTTCCATCTTCCTTCTCTCATCTCCAAAAAACCCTTGAAAACTACCGTAAAAGAGTATATAATAATACGACATGCGGATTTCTAATATCAGGAGGAAAATAGATCAATGAAGGCAACATTTATCGGAAAAGAAAACAGCGTTGTGGAATTTGAAATGCTGTTTGAAAACGAAGAAATCGAAAAACAGATCAACAAGGTTTACCTGGCCGAAAGAGGTAAATTCGCCATCGACGGATTCCGTAAGGGCAAGGCCCCCAGAAAAGTGATCGAAGCCAGATACGGCAAGGGCGTATTTTTAGAAGATGCAGTAAATGAAATGGTGGCGGACGCTTATCCGGATGCAGTGGCGCAGCTGGTGATCCGTCCCGTGGCAACACCCAAGATCGAGATCAAGGAATACAACGAGGGCGAAAACATGCTCGTTAACATCAAGGTCACCGTTCGTCCGGAATTCACACCGGGTGAATACAAGGGCGTAGAAATCGAAAAGATCGTACCGGAAGTAACCGATGCGCAGGTGGATGCGGAAATCGAAAAACTGCAGAAGAGAAACTCCCGGATCATCGACGTGGAACGTCCAGCGCAGATGGGCGATACCCTGACCATTGACTACATGGGTTTCGTGGGTGAAGACCAGTTTGACGGCGGCACAGCCACCGACCAGAAGCTGGAACTGGGATCCGATACCTTTATCCCGGGCTTTGAAGAACAGCTGGTAGGCGTGAACGCCGGCGACGATGCGGAAGTCAAGGTCACCTTCCCGGAAGATTACCATGCGGAAGACCTGGCAGGCAAGGAAGCCGTGTTCAAAGTCAAGGTCCACAAGATCACTGAAGAAGAAAAACCGGAACTGGATGATGAATTTGTCAAGGATGTCAGCGAATTCGACACACTGGATGAATTAAAGGAAGATTTCCGGAAAAAGCTCATGACCGATGCGGAAAACAAGGCGGAATACGACATGAAGACCGCCATCATCGATATCGTTTACGACCGGACCGAATTGGACGTGCCGGAAGACATGGTAGACGCCCAGATTTCCGAAATGGTCGAAGAAATCGACATGCAGATGAAATACCAGGGCCTCTCCCTGGAGGATTACCTCAAGTACATGGGCAAGACCATGGAAGAATATCGGAAAGAGCTGAAGCCGGATGCTTATAAGAAGATGAAGACTCGTCTGATCATCGACGAGATCGCAAAACTGGAAAACCTGGATGCAACGCCGGGCGAGATCGATGACGAAGTACGGGGAATGGCCGAACACTACAATATGGAATACGAAGAACTGAGAAACCAGTTCACCGGGGAAAATATTGAAATCATCAGCCAGGACATCCGTAACCGGAAAGCGATCCAGCTGATGTTTGACGAGGCCGTATTCAAATAATACGTTGTTTTCAATTCATCGGATTCATCAAAGAAAGCTGAGCACGGGGGAGTGCGCCTCCCCCGGACGGCTTTCTTTTTGACGTATTATCGGAAGGTTGCAAAACCGAACAAAAGGAGGTACAACAATGTTGATCCCAACCGTAATCGAACAGACCGGAGCAGGCGAAAGAGCCTTTGACATTTACTCCAGACTGTTGAAAGACCGGATCATTTTCCTGGGGGACGAGGTCAATGACCACACGGCCAGCCTGATCGTGGCCCAGATGCTCTTCCTGGAATCGGAAGATCCGGACAAGGATATCAGCCTGTACATCAACAGCCCCGGCGGCTCTGTGACTGCCGGCATGGCGATTTATGATACCATGCAGTACATCAAATGCGATGTGGCGACCATTTGCATCGGCATGGCAGCCAGCATGGGAGCCTTCCTGCTGTCTTCGGGCACCAAGGGCAAGCGGTATGCGCTGCCCAATGCGGAAGTCATGATCCACCAGCCCATGGGCGGCGCCCGGGGCCAGGCATCGGACATCAAGATCCATGCGGAGCTGATCCTGAAGACCCGGGAAAAGCTGAACCGGATCCTGGCGGAAAACACCGGAAAAGACATTGCCCAGGTTGAAATCGACACCGACAGGGACAATTACATGACAGCGGAAGAAGCGCTGGAATACGGGCTGATCGACAAAGTGGTGAAGTCCAGGAAATAAAACCCAGGGAGAGTTGTATGGCAAGAGGAAAGAAAGAGGATAACAGAATGGTCTGTTCCTTCTGCGGACAGCCGGCGGGGCCCCTGCGCAAGCTGATTACCGGGCCCGGGGTCTCCATCTGCAGCGACTGCGTGGACCTGTGTCGGGAAATCCTGCGTGATGAAGACGACTTTTACGATGACGACCTGGACATGGAAGTGACGGGCGGTCCGTCCCCGGCTTCCGGGGAATTCCGGGTGCCTGCGCCGAAGGAAATGAAGGCGGTCCTGGACCAGTACGTCATCGGCCAGGAGGCTGCCAAGAAGGCGCTGGCCGTGGCGGTCTACAATCACTATAAACGGGTGGAATCCATCGACGGCGAGGACGATGTGGAGATCCAGAAGAGCAATGTGCTGCTGATTGGGCCTACCGGCTCCGGCAAGACCCTTCTGGCCCAGACCCTGGCCAAGGTGCTCAATGTTCCCTTCGCCATCGCCGATGCCACGGCGCTGACGGAGGCCGGCTACGTAGGGGAAGACGTGGAGAATATTCTGCTGAAGCTGCTGCAGGCAGCGGATTTCGACGTGGAACGGGCCCAGAAGGGCATCATCTACGTGGACGAGATCGACAAGATCAGCCGGAAATCCGAGAACCCCTCCATTACCCGGGATGTCAGCGGCGAAGGCGTCCAGCAGGCGCTGCTGAAGATCCTGGAAGGAACTGTGGCAAACGTGCCGCCCCAGGGCGGACGGAAACACCCCCACCAGGAATTCATCCAGGTGGATACCAGCGAGATCCTGTTCATCT
The DNA here is from genome assembly GCA_017515705.1 of Bacillota bacterium. GTDB lineage: Bacteria > Bacillota > Clostridia > Peptostreptococcales > Anaerovoracaceae > RUG14258. The sequence continues at coordinate 22,406 of JAFWFI010000031.1, read as the reverse complement.
GCGGCGGCGCGTTCGCCGGACTGGACAAGGTCATCAAACGCCGGGTGGGTGAGAAGACCATCGGATTCAACTCCGACATCAAGGCGAACAAAATCGATGAGAGGGAACTGCTGCGGCAGGTGGAATCCCAGGACCTGCTCAAGTACGGCCTGATTCCGGAATTTGCCGGGCGGCTGCCGGTGCTGGTGGTGCTGGACGAACTGGACAAGGAAGCGCTCAAGAGCATCCTGACGGAGCCGAAAAACGCCCTGGTCAAGCAGTACCGCAAACTCTTCAAATTCGATAACATCGAACTGGAATTCGAAGAGGCCGCCATCGACCGGATCGCGGAAAAGGCGCTGGAGAGAAAGTCCGGTGCCCGGGGGCTCCGCGGAATCATGGAAGGCATGATGCTGGACGTGATGTATGAGCTTCCGACCCTGAAGGGTGTAGAGAAATGCATCATCACAAAGGAAATGGTGGATGACAAGACCGTGAAACCCACTTTTGTGATGAAAGAGGAGTGATCAGAAATGACAAACCTTAACAATCAGAACATTCGGGAACTGCCGACCATTCCCCTTCGGGGCGTGTCGGTGTTTCCGGGCAGCGTCACTCATTTTGACGTCGGCCGGGAAAAATCCATCAAGGCCCTGGAAATCGCCATGGTCAGCGAGCAGACGATTTTCCTGACGACCCAGAAGGACCCGGACGTGGACCAGCCCGGCCCGGATGATTACTATAACATCGGAACCGTAGCGGAAGTGAAGCAGATGCTGCGGATGCCCGGGGAAATCATGCGTGTCCTGGTGGAGGGACGCAGCCGGGCGAAGATCCTGGAGATCCTGCAGGAAAGCCCTTACCTGAACTGTGAGGTGGAATACTGCACGGACGAGTATGCCACGGAAGACATGGCGGAGCTGGAGGCCCTGAGCCGCAGCCTGCTGGATGCTTTTGCGGAATACATCACCATGGAAGGCGCCTTCGGGCAGGAAATCCTGAATACCCTGGATTCCATGACGGACCTGTCGTCCATGGCAGACTTCATCGCCGACAACGTGGGCTTCCGCCAGGAACAGAAGCAGGAACTGCTGGAAACCGTGGACGTCTGTCAGCGGGTGGAGACCCTGCTGGGCTTCCTGAACGAGGAGATCGAGATCGCCAAGATCGAGAACGACATCAGCCAGAAGGTCCGGGGCCAGCTGAACAAGAGCCAGAAGGAATACTACCTGCGGGAACAGCTCAGGGTCATCCAGGAAGAACTGGGACAGGAAGAGAACGTGGACGCAGAGGTGGAGAAATACCTGAAACAGCTGAAGGAGCTGAACCTGCCGGAAGCGATCCACGAAAAAATCGAAAACGAAATCAACCGGTTGTACAAAGTACAGCTTTCTTCTGCGGAAGGCGGCGTGATCCGGACCTATGCGGATTGGGTGCTGGCTCTTCCGTGGAATACCGTGACCGAGGACAACATGGACCTGACCCGGGCGGAGAAGATCCTCGAAGAGGACCATTACGGCCTGGAAAAGGTCAAGGAACGGATCCTGGAATACCTGGCGGTCAAACAGCTGGCGGAAGGTCTCAAGGGGCCGATCCTCTGCCTGGTGGGCCCGCCGGGCGTGGGCAAGACATCCATCGCCAGATCCGTCGCGCGGGCCATGGACCGGAATTTTGTCCGGATGAGCCTGGGCGGCGTGCGGGACGAAGCGGAGATCCGCGGCCACCGCAAGACCTACATCGGTTCCATGCCGGGGCGGATCATCTCCGCCATCCGGGATGCAAAATCCGCCAACCCGGTCTTTCTCTTCGATGAGGTGGACAAGATTGGCGCGGATTACCGGGGAGACCCGGCTTCCGCATTGCTGGAAGTGCTGGATCCGGAGCAGAACAAGGAGTTCACCGACCATTTCCTGGAGGTGCCCTTCGACCTGTCCCGGGTGATGTTTATCACCACGGCCAACACTACCGAGACCATTCCGCGGCCGTTGCTGGACCGGATGGAAGTCATCGAAGTGTCCGGATACACGGAAGAGGAAAAACTGCAGATCGCCAAAAAATACATCATTCCGAAGAAGCTGAAGGAACACGGGATGAACCGGAAACAGCTGAAGTTCTCGGAAGGCGCGCTCAGGGACATCATTAACTACTACACCCGGGAGTCCGGCGTGCGTAACATGGAACGGGAGATCACTTCCGTCTGCCGCAAGGCCGCCCGGAAGATCGTTCAGGACGAGCAGACTGCGGTTTCCGTGACCCAGCGGAACCTGACGGATTTCCTGGGCAAGCACCGCTTCCTGTACGACAAGATCGAAAAGGAACCGGAAGTGGGCATGGTGACCGGCATGGCCTGGACGACGGTAGGAGGGGAGACCCTCACCATCGAAGTTTCCGTCATGGACGGAACCGGCAAAATCTCCCTGACGGGACAGCTGGGCGACGTGATGCAGGAATCCGCCAAGGCGGGGCTGAGCTACATCCGGACCCATGCGGTGGAGCTGGGGATCGACCCCAACTTCTATAAGGAAAAGGATGTCCACATCCACATCCCGGAAGGCGCCATTCCAAAGGACGGCCCATCGGCTGGGATTTCCATGTGCACGGCGGTGGTTTCCGCTCTGACGAAGATCCCGGTGAGGAACGACCTGGCCATGACCGGGGAAATCACCCTGAGGGGCAAGGTGCTGCCCATCGGCGGCGTCAAGGAGAAAGTCCTGGCAGCCCACCGGGCCGGCATCCGGACCGTTATCCTCCCGAAGGAAAACGAACGGGACATCGAAGACATCCCCGAAAACGTCCGGAAACACCTGGAATTCAAACTGGTGGATACCGTGGGACCGGTACTGGAGACGGCACTGGTGAAGTAAACGAAATGGAAGACCGTATCGAAAAAAGATACGGTCTTTTTTTGTGGAAAAATGCAAAATATAGTTGACATTCTCGAAAATGCAATGTATACTTTACATTGTAAAGGAGATGGATCCATGGCAAAGAACGAAAAGATGAAACAGTGCCGGAAGGCAGCCGGGATGTCGCAGACGGATCTGGCGAAGGCCGCAGACGTGACGCGGCAGACCATCGGCCTGATTGAAAGCGGGGAATTCAACCCATCCATCGGCCTGTGCATCCGGATCTGCCGGGCGCTGAACGTTACATTGAACGATTTATTCTGGGAGGAAGAAGACGATGAGTAAATGGAAGAACAACCTGGATGAAATGCAGGAGCAGAAGCTGCAGAGAATTGAATCCGCCGGATTCTGGATCGCCTACTGGGGTCTGCTGGTGGTGATGATGATCCACCTGATCCGGGGCGGGATCGAAGCCGGAGCCGGCATGCTGCCGGAATGGGCATTGTTCATGTTTTTGTCCGTTTACATTGTGGTACGCTGCCTGAGGAGCGGAATCTGGGACCGCCGGCTGAAAGCCAATCTCAAAACGAACCTGATTGCATCCCTCATAGCGGGCGGCGCCATGTTCATTTTTAACACAATCCTGTTCTGGAAGCGGTTTCCGGATGCGCCGGGCGGAGCGGCTGCCGGGGGAGCGATTGCCGGCATCTCCACCTTTGTGCTGTGCCTGGCGCTGCTGACTTTGATTGCTTCCCTGCTGAAGAAAAAACAGCGGAAGCTGGAGGAAGAACCGGAAGACGACGATGAATAACCCCTCATCCGCCTGCTTCGCAGGCACCTTCCCCCCAGGGGGAAGGCAAGAATAATTCTGTTGACAGACAGGCCCTGCCGGCATCCAGCCGGCGGGGCTTTTTCTTCCGGCTCCAATCTCTGATCTCCCATCTCCAATCTTGACTTTTCCGGCTTCGTCAAGTACAATTCTTTTATTCAATAAAAGAGAGGAATGACGACAATGATCAATAAAGACAGACTGCTGGCCATCACCGACGGGATCGTGGCCATCGCGGCCACTATCATGGTGCTGCAGCTGGTGGTTCCGGAAAAGGCCAGCGTTGCGGCCATTGCGGCGCAGTGGCCGGTACTTCTGGCATATATCATCAGCTTTCTGCAGATTTTCCTGGCCTGGCACGAACACCACGACAGTGTGGCGCCGGCGGAGTGGATCAATCACCGGATCTTCCTGGTGAACTGCGTGTGGCTCTTCTTCATCACTCTGCTGCCTTTTGTCACCGGAATCGTGGGAAAATCGCCGGATCATACGCCCTCCATGCTGCTGTACATCGGGGTGCTCTTCCTGGTCCAGCTGGTCATCAGCATCGAGAGCCGCATGATCGTGAATCTCAACAACTGCACGATCATCGACGCACCGGTGATCCGGAAAATCCGGATCATGAGTTTTATCGGGTACGGAGCGGCGGCGGTCTGCGCCCTGATCAATCCGGCCCTGAGTTTCGTGGTCATCCTGATTCTGTCCTTTGGCGAGATCGTGGTCATGTGCAATTATGACTCGAAGGTCACGAAGAAACTCCGGAAAATGCGAGCGGGGCAGCCGACGGAACCGGAGAAAAAAGACGGATGCTGAGAGAATCCCGTGAGGCGGTGCGGAAGACGCCGCAGGATGAAAAACGCAGGAATATATCAGAGAATTATCAGATTTCAACAGGGCCCGGGGCAGTTCCCCGGGCTTTATTTTTAGGCCCCGGCATGGTATACTAACGGTAGACGAAAGGAGTGGGTCCGCGGGGGAGGATCCATTATTGAAAGTATGATGAAGATCAAGAAATCCGACCTTTTATGCATTGCGGCGAAACCGGCGCAGTATCCGTCGGCGGATGCGGTGGAAATCGCTTTCGCGGGGCGTTCCAATGTTGGGAAATCGTCCCTGATCAACCTGTTGCTGGGGCGGAAGAACCTGGCCCGGGTCAGCGGCAGCCCCGGGAAGACCCGAACCATCAACTTCTATACCATCAACGATGACGCCTTCCGGGTGGTGGACCTGCCGGGTTACGGTTACGCCAAGGTGTCCAAAACCCTTTCCGCCGATTGGGGGGACATGATTGAGACCTACCTGAAACAGCGGGACAATCTGGCTATTGTCGTGCAGCTGGTGGACAGCCGGCACGAGCCTTCCGCGCTGGATGTGCAGATGTACGACTGGCTGAAGGCTTACGGGATGGACGGATTGGTGGTAGCCACCAAGGCCGACAAGATTTCCAACAATGAATGGGCAAAAAACAAGAAAACGATCCGCAGCAAGCTGGGCATGGGCCCGGAGGACATCCTGATCCCGGTATCGGCACTGAAGCGCACCGGCACGGGCGAACTGCTGGATGTGATCGGGCAGATCGTGGAAGGCTGGCATAACCGGGCAGAAGGAGGAGACGAGGAATAATGAACGAAGATAAACTGGGCACTGTAATGCTGGACGAAGAAACCATCGCACGCCGGGTGGCGGAACTGGGAGCGGAGATTTCCGCGGATTATGAACGGGATTATCCCGGCGAGCCTGTGCTGTGCATTACGATTTTAAAAGGCGGCGCTATTTTCGCCAGCGACCTGCTGCGGCGGCTGACGGTGGATGCACGAATTGATTTCATGGCGGTTTCCAGCTATGGCTCTTCCACCAAGAGCAGCGGCGTGGTAAAGATCAACAAGGACCTGGATACGGAGATCGCGGGGAAAAACGTGCTCATCGCAGAGGACATCATCGACTCCGGACTGACGCTGCAGTACCTGGTCGAAAGCCTGTGGGCACGGGGACCGAAGTCCATCCGCATCTGTACCTTCCTGGACAAGCCGGCCCGGCGCAAGGCGGATATAAAGCCGGACTATGTGGGATTTGAGATTGAAAACCGTTTTATCGTGGGATACGGTCTGGATTTTGACGAAAAATACCGGAACCTGCCCTATATCACCTGTCTGGATGAGTGAGGCTGCTTATGAATCCGGTTGCATTTACCCTGTTCGGACATGACGTACGCTGGTACGGGATCCTCATCGGCACCGGGATGCTGCTGGGGATCTTTATTGCCTACAAAAGGGCGCCGAAGTTTGATATCATCCCGGAAAAAGTCATCGACCTGTGCCTGGTCAGCCTGCCCGTGGGCGTGGTGGGCGCCAGGGTATGGTATGTACTGTTCAACTGGCAGTACTACCGGGGGGATTTCCACAAAATCATCGACGTGACCCAGGGCGGCCTGGCCATTCACGGCGGCCTGATCTTCGGAGTGACGACGGCGATTATCCTCTGTAAAGTGTGGAAAATCAATTTTTGGGATTTTTTAGACCTTGCCGTGCCTTCTATTGCCCTGGGACAGGCCATCGGACGGTGGGGAAACTACATAAATGGGGAAGCTCACGGGGGTCCGACGGACCTTCCCTGGGCCATTCAGGTGGACGGGCAGATGGTGCATCCCACCTTTCTGTACGAATCCATCTGGTGTTTTGCCCTCTTTATCTTCCTGATCGTTTTCTCAAAAAACAGAAGATTTAGTGGTCAGATTTTCTGCCTCTACGGCATCTTGTATTCGGTGGAGCGCTTCTTCGTGGAGAGCCTCCGGACGGATAGCTTGACGATAGCGGGCTTTAAAACGGCTCAGCTCGTGAGTCTGGCCGCGATTGTGGGTTGTTTGGTGATTTATTGTGTAAAAAATCGAAAATCCGGTGGAAAAAACGTTGAAAAGTCGGATGATTTGGTGTAATATTAATGTGTATAAGTCGGAGTATTTGGAATGGAATTTAAACATACTTCCGTGCTTCTTCACCCCACGGTGGAGGGGCTGAATGTCAGACCGGATGGAATCTATGTGGACGGGACCCTGGGCGGAGGCGGACATGCGTCGTTTCTGTGCGGGAAACTGGCGCCGGAAGGCACCCTGATCGGCATCGACCGTGACCGGGATGCCCTGGCGGCGGCGGAGCAGGTCCTGAAGGACTTCCCCTGCAGGAAGATCTTCGTGCAGAGCAACTATTCGGACATCAAACAGATTCTGGCGGATCTGGACATCGCCGGTATCCACGGCGCCATGCTGGACCTGGGGGTTTCCTCTTTCCAGCTGGACAACCCGGAACGGGGTTTTTCCTACATGCAGGACGCCCCGCTGGATATGCGGATGGACCAGAATGCCGGGTTCACGGCGGAGGATGTGGTGAATGACTATTCCAGGGAGGACCTCCGGCGTATCATCAAGGAATACGGAGAAGAACGATGGGCGGCCCGGATCGCGGAGTTTATTGTCCGCGAACGTACCAGACAGAGAATTACCACTACCGGTGAGCTCGTCGACATTATAAAGGCTGCAGTGCCGTCTGCCGCAAGAAGAGACGGCCCGCATCCTGCCAAACGCACTTTTCAGGCCATACGGATCGAGGTCAATGACGAACTGGATCAGCTTCGGAAGGCAGCATCGGATTTCATCGACGTGCTGCTGCCGGGGGGACGTCTCTCCATCATCACCTTCCACTCGCTGGAAGACCGGATCGTGAAAGAGACCTTCGCCCGGGAGGCCAATCCCTGCACCTGCCCGCCGGGACTCCCGGTATGCGCCTGCGGGAAAACGCCCCGGATCCGGCGGATCACCACCAAGCCGGTGACGGCAGACGGGGAGGAACTGGAGAGCAATCCCCGGGCAAGAAGTGCGAAACTCAGGATCGCGGAAAAGCTGTAAGCTTTCTCGGAGGAGTAAACGATGGAAAACAGAAGGCCTTCGGATGGAACAAGGCTCGGCAGGGCGCTGGAAGCGGATCGGGTCGAGGCGAGAAGAAACCGGGCCCGCCGGCGTATCCGGAACCGCAATCGCAGAATCATGTTCAGGTCCCTCTTCCTGGCGGGAATCGTCCTGGTGGTGGGGCTGGCTTTTCTGGCTTACGGCAGCCAGATCAACTACCGGATCAACGAGACGGAAGCGAATATCGCCAAGATCCAGAACGAGATCGATAACCTCAATGTGGAGATCGCTGCCAACTCCTCGCCGGAGATCATCGAAAAAAAAGCCATGGAGGAACTGGGAATGGAATATCCAAACGCTTCCCAGTACGTTTATCTGGACCGCACCTCCAAGAGCGACGTCCAGACTGCCAAGAAAGATGACTGAGCTTTTCGGTGCGACAATCGAACATGCTTTTCATATAAAGGAAAATCCGGATAGGTTAATGGATTTGATGGTACTAAAGATCACTTATCTTGATTAACCGGCCGGGTTTTTTTGTTGAGGGAGACAGAGATGACAGACCCAGTAAAATCCAATTACAAAAGAAGAGTGATCATCCTCTTTGCCATCTGGTGCTGCGTGCTGCTGGCGCTGGGCGTTCGCCTGGGCTGGATCATGCTGGTGGACGGAGAGGAATACTCCAACCGGGCCGTGGCCCAGCAGACGAAAGATACCCAGCTGGCCGCGAACCGGGGATACATTTACGATCGGAACATGAAGGAACTGGCCGTCAATGCGCCCACCTATACGGTATGGGTGCGCCCGTCCGAACTGAAGGACAAGGAAGGCCGGCCGGGGAAGATGGCGAACCTGATCGCATCGGCCATCAACGGGGATCCGGTGCAGATCGCCAAATCCCTGCAGAAAGAATCTTCCCTGGTGCGGGTGGCCAGGAACCTGGATTCCGACCAGGCGGACAAGATCCGAAAATACATCAAAGACGGGCGGCTGCCCGGAATATCCATCGATGAAAGCACCCGGCGCTACTATCCCTACGGGGACTTTGCCTCCTGCGTCATCGGTCACATCAACGACGACGGCAACGGCGTCGCGGGGCTGGAACTGGCTTACAACACCTACCTCAGCGGAATGCCCGGACGGGTCATTCGAAACACCGACTCCTCCGGCCGCCCGCTGTATAACGGCACAGAGCGGTATTACGAGTCGGAAAACGGCCTGAACCTGGTGCTGACCATCGACGAGGTGCTGCAGCATTACCTGGACACCACCCTGGAAGACGCTTACAAGGGAACCTCCGCCAATGCGGCCATGGGCATCTGCATGGATGTCAAGACCGGGGAGATCCTGGCCATGGGCTATTACCCCAGCTACGACCTGAACGACCCCCGGCAGCCGGTGGATGAGAAGGAGATCGAGGCTTACGAGGAACTGGAAACCGACGAGGATCGGGTCCAGTACTGGAATAAGATGTGGCGGAACTTCCTCGTCAGCGACACCTACGAGCCCGGTTCCACTTTCAAGCTGATTACCACCGCCATTGCGCTGGAAGAAGGACTGACCAGTACGGACGAAAGCTTTTTCTGCAACGGCGCATACCAGTTATATACCGACACCTTTACCTGCCGGTATCACGGCGCGGAGACCCTGACGCAGGCGCTGGAGAATTCCTGCAACATCGTGGCCATCACCCTGGGTCTGCGGATCGGGGCACAGAAATATTTTGAATACCTGGATACCATGGGCTTCTCGGGCCTTACCGGCATCGACCTGCCCAGTGAGACATCCTCCATCATGTACAATCCGGACAAGATGGTGCCCGGCGAACTGGCGACCATGACGTATGGCCAGGGTATTGCCGTGACGCCGATCCAGCTGATCACGGCGGTGGCTTCCATCGCCAACGGCGGCGACCTGGTGCGGCCCCATGTGGTCGCGGAGGTCCGGGATGACGACGGACAGGTCATTTACAGGAACGACACCACGCCCGTCCGGAAGATCTTCTCCGAGGAAACATCGAAGGAAATGTGCAAGATCATGCAGAGCGTGGTGGACTACGGCACCGGGAAAAACGGATATATCCCCGGGTACAAGATCGGCGGCAAGACCGGTACGGCGGATGCGGTAGTCGAAGGCCATTATGCGGCCGGCAAGGTTTTCGCATCCTTCGTGGCCATTGCTCCTTCGGATGATCCCCAGATCATTACCCTGATCATTGCGGACAACCCGAAGGGCGCCCACAGCGCCGGCACCGTGGTCGTGCCCTATGTCCGGGATTACCTGGAAGATGCGCTGACGTACCTGCAGGTGGAACCCGATTACACCGATGCGGAAAAACAGGCGATCGAGACCAGCTCGGTATCCGTGACCGACTGCATCGGCCACACCGTGGCGGAAGCGAAGAATCTGCTGGAGGCCCAGGGCCTGAAACCGGTGGTAACGCCGAACAACAACTCCGACACCTCCCTGGAGGTGGTGGACCAGTATCCGAAAGCAGGGGACAAAGCGAAGAGCGGTTCCTATGTATATATCTACACAGAATAAAACAGTTTATGCAATACACTGGGAGGTGACGATTTGATCATTAAAGATTTGCTGAAGGGACTTCACGTGGAAACCAACGTGGATGAAAATCTGGATATCAAAGGGATCGCCTACGACTCAAGGCGGGTGAAAGACGGGGACATCTTCGTCTGCATCAAGGGCTTTGCGTCGGACGGTCATCAATACATCCGCAGCGCTGCGGAGAACGGCGCCGCCTGCGCCCTGGTTCAGGCGGGGGAGAACTACGAAGAAGGCATCCTGCCGCTGGTGATCTGCGAAAGCACCCGTGTGGCGCTGGGGAAGGTGTCGGCCACTTTCTTCGGTCATCCGGAAAAGAAGCTGGAACTTTTTGCCGTGACGGGGACCAACGGGAAGACCACTACCACCTACATGCTGGAAAGCATCCTGGAAAAGGCCGGGAAATCCTGCGGGATCATCGGAACCATTTCCTACAAGGCCGGGAACAAGATCCTGGACGCCAGCAACACTACGCCGGAATCCTATGAGACCTTCCGTATGTTCCGGGAAATGGTGGACGGGGGCAACAAGGCCTGCGCTATGGAAGTCTCTTCCCATGCGCTCTCCATGGACCGGGTTGCCAACATCGAGTTCGGCTATGCGATCTTTACCAATCTGACGGAAGACCACCTGGACTTCCACAAGGATTTTGAAGACTATTACCAGGCGAAGAAGAAGCTGTTCTACCAGGTATGGGGCGGCAGCTTCATCAACATCGACGACGAATACGGTGCCCGGATGTTCCGGGAACTGAAGGAGGACCGGATCAAGGTGTTCTCCTGCTCCGCCAAAGACGAATCGGCGGATTTCTATGCGAAGGTCCTGCAGACGGCGGACACTTTCTCCGATATCTGCATCTTCCGGAAAGGCAAGGAGCAGGCGAAGTTCCGGATCCACATTCCGGGACAGTTCTCCGTGTACAATGCCCTGGGAGCCTTTGCGGCGGCTGTGACCAGCGGCATCGCACCCGAAACCGTTGCGGCGGGGCTGGATGCCATCTCCGGCGTGCCGGGGCGGTTCGAACTGGTGAAGAACGACAAGGGCGTCGTGGCTATCGTGGACTATGCCCACACCCCGGATGCCCTGGTGAAGGTGCTGGATACCGCCAATGAATTCAAGAAAGGCCGGCTGATCTGCGTCTTCGGATGCGGCGGCGACCGCGACAGCAAAAAACGTCCTCTGATGGGGCAGGCCGCCGGCGAACGCAGCGAGATCTGCATCGTCACCAGCGACAACCCCCGGACGGAGGATCCGAAGGCCATTCTGCAGGATATCATCCCCGGAATCGAGCCGACGGGCTGTATCTACGAGGTGATTGAGGACCGGCGGGAAGCCATTCGCCGGGCCGTGGAGATCTATCAGGAAGGCGACGTGATCCTGGTGGCCGGGAAGGGGCACGAGGATTACCAGATCATCGGCACCACAAAACATCATTTTGACGACAAAGAAGTCCTTGCGGAAGTACTGCAGGAAAAATAGCCGGGAGGAAACAGGATGAAAGCGCTCACAGCACAGCAGCTGGCGCCGATGATGGACGGCACGCTGATACAGGGAGACCCGGACCGCGTCGTTACGGGCGTCTCCACCGACACCAGGACCATTACGGCAGACCAGGCGTTCTTCGCCCTGCAGGGTGAAAAATCCGACGGACATTCCTACCTGGGAAAAGCGTTGGAAGCCGGATGCCGGGTGGCAGTGGTCTCCAAAGACGTCTCCCTGCCGGAAGACACCGCGGTGATCCGGGTAGCGGATACCCTGAAAGCCCTTCAGGCACTGGCGAAAAATTACCTGACGTTGTTTCCGGATTTACGGAAAGTCGGGATTACCGGCAGCACCGGGAAGACGACCACCAAGGAGCTCCTGTACTGGTGCCTCTGCGGGGTGTATCCCACTGCAAGAAATATACTGAACTTCAACAACCACATCGGGATGCCCTTAACGGCCCTGACTGTGGAGGAAGAGCACCGGGCGGCCATCTTTGAGATGGGCATGGGGAACTTCGGCGAAGTGGACCTGCTGGCGGACATCGCCCGCCCGCAGCTGGCCATCCTGACCAACATCGGCGTTTCCCACATCTCGGACCTGGGCAGCCGGGAAAACATACTGAAGGCCAAGATGGAAATCACGAATTATTTCAACGGGGATTCCATCCTGGTGGTGAACATTGACAACGACCTCCTTTCACAGGTTGATTGGGAGGAGAAAGAATACAGGGTCGTGAAGGTGGGAAAATCCCCCGGCAGCGACTATCGGATCCGGGACATCCTGGACCGGGGAGAGGAAGGCGTTACCCTGACCCTTGGAATCGGGGGAAAAGACCACGCGTTTGACATTCCCATTCCGGGCATCCACAACGGATACAACGGTGCCCTGGCAGTGGCGGCGGCCTGCGAACTGGGGGTTTCCCCGGAACAGATCGCACAGACCATTGCAAGATGCGAACACACCGACCAGAGGCTGGTCATCACCATCTCTCCGGCAGGCGTGAAGGTGATCGACGATTCCTACAATGCCAGCCCGGACTCCATGCAGGCCGGGATCGACGTCCTGATGAGGGCGGAGGGCAGCCGGAAGGTCGTGATCCTGGCGGATATGCTGGGAATGGGACCGGAAACGGAGAAATACCACCGTCAGGTGGGTGAATACGCCGGTGAAAGGGGCGTGGACCTGGTGCTGACCACCGGAACCGACGCTGCTTTCATCGCAGACAGCGCAGCCCGGAAGATCGGGACGGAAAACGTACGGCACTTCGAGTCCCGGGACGACCTGATCGGCAGCCTGGAGGAACTCATCCGGCCGGGCGACGTGGTGCTGATCAAAGCCTCCCATGCGCTGGGAATGGAAAAAGTCACAGAATACTTACTGAAAGACAGGAGCTGAGAATACAATGCCAGAAGTTAGTTATAGCCCGATGATTATTTCTCTGATAGTAGCTTTTGCGCTGACGGTAGTCCTGGGTTTCCCGTCGATTCCGGTACTGCGCCGCCTGAAGGCGGGACAGAGCATCCGGGAGGATGCGCCCAAGAGCCATCTGGTGAAAGCCGGAACACCGACGATGGGAGGCCTGTTCATCATCGCAGCCGTGGTGCTGGCGGCGCTGATCGTGGGAAGATTCAGTGCCCAGATGATGATGCTGGTGTTATCTATTATCTGTTTTGGCCTGGTGGGCTTCATCGACGATTATCTGAAAGTCGTGAAAAAGCAGAACCTGGGCCTGAAAGAAAAACCGAAAATGCTGCTGCTGCTCTTTTTCGGACTGCTGCTGGCCATCGCCCAGCTGAAGTTCGGCAGCACCGGCACGTATGTCTGGATCCCCTTCGCAGATGTGGACCTGAACTTCGGAATTCTATATGTCCCCTTCATCATTTTTGTCGTGGCGGCCATGACCAATGCGGTGAATTTTACCGACGGACTGGACGGCCTGGCCTCCGGCGTCACCCTGCCGGTGGCAATCGTGCTGGCCCTGACGGCCATCGGAAGCGGATTCGGCACAGCCGGGATTTTTGCAGGGGCGGTAGCGGGAGCCTGTGCGGGTTTTCTCGTGCATAACCACAATCCCGCCAAGGTCTTCATGGGAGACACCGGTTCCCTGGCCCTGGGCGGCGCCATTACCGCTGTGGCGGTGATGACCAATACCACCATGGTCCTGCCCATCATCGGTTTCGTCTATGTGGCGGAGATCGGGTCCGTTGTGATCCAGATCGCCGTATGCCGGTGGACCAGGCGGCGCGGGAACGAAAAAAGAGTCTTTCGGAAGACCCCTCTCCATCACCACTTTGAGGAATCCGGATGGGGAGAAGTGAAGGTCGTGCTGGTGTTCAGCTTTATTTCGGTGCTGCTGTGCATCCTGGGCCTGCTGATTATGAGATAATAAGGAAGTGTGTTTTAAATGGAGTTGAAAGATAAACAGGTCCTGGTGGCCGGCATGGGCAAGAGCGGCCTGGCTGCTATGCGGGTGCTGAAACAGGAAGGCGCCAGGGTCTTCGTCTACGATAAAGAAGATCCGAAAAAAGTATCGGATGAAATCAGGGAAGAAGCGAATAACACGGCGGAAGGCTGTTACTGGGGCGTGCTCCCGGAGGAAGAACGGCGGTTTGACTTTATGGTCATCAGCCCCGGCATTCCATTGACGGAGGAAATCGCCGGGTACGGACGCAGCCACTGCGGCGAACTGATTGGAGAACTGGAACTGGCTTACCGGCTGTCGAAGGGCAGCTACATCGCCATCACCGGCACCAATGGAAAAACCACCACCACTTCCCTGGTAGGGGAAATCCTGAAAAAAGCCGGACGGAAGACCTTTGTCGTGGGGAACATCGGGGAACCGGTGGTCTATGCGGCGGAGAAGTCCGACGAAGAAACCTGGTTCGCGGCGGAAGTGTCCAGCTTCCAGCTGGAAACGGTCAGGGAATTCCACCCGGTTGTTTCCGCCATGCTGAACCTGACGCCGGATCATCTGAACCGGCACGGAACCTTTGAAGAATACGGCCGGGCCAAGGCCAACGTCTATAAAAACCAGACCAAAGAGGATTATTTCATCGTCAATTGGGACAACAAAGAGGGTTATCAGCTGGCGGGCGGATGCCCTGCGCTGGTGATTCCATTCTCCCGGAAGGACGAACTGGAAGAAGGCTGCTTCGTCAAAGACGGGCGGATCGTGATCCGGAACCTTCAGGACCGGGAAGTGGATATCTGCGGCCTGGAGGACATTCAGATCCCCGGCGACCACAACGTGGAAAACGTGCTGGCGGCCGCAGCGATGTGCTACTATGCCGGCGTGGCGCCGGAAGACATTGCCCGGGGCATCCGGGAATTCGAAGGAGTGGAACACCGGATCGAATTCGTGGATGAAATCGGCGGAGTGCGTTATTACAACGACTCCAAGGGAACGAATACGGACGCTTCCCGCAAGGCGCTGGAAGCATTGAAGGAAAACATCATCCTCATCGCAGGAGGATATGACAAGAAAGAAAACATGCTGCCGTTTGCGGAAGATCTGAAGGGCAGGGTCCGGCATTTGCTGTTGATGGGCGTTACGGCTCCCGATATCGCAAAAGCCTGCGACGAAGCCGGGTTTACGGAGTATTCCTTCCGGAAGGACCTGGAGGAATGCATGGAGGCGGCATATGAAATGGCACAGCCGGGGGACATCGTGCTTCTGTCGCCGGCCTGCGCCAGCTGGGACATGTACCCCAGCTACGAAGTCCGGGGCCGGCATTTCAAAGAACTGGTGGCCCGGCTGAAAACGAGGTAGGCAAACCGAGGAGGAAAAATAATGTCAGACCGGAACAGAGGCGACTTTATTTTGATATTCACCGTTGCGGTATTGGTCATCGCGGGTATCGTCATGGTCTTCAGTGCCAGCTATTACACCGCTCTCAATACCCAGGGTGATCCTTACTATTATTTAAAAAGAGATATCATCTGGGCGCTTCTGGGGTCTGTCCTGATGTTCGTGGCCAGCAAGGTCTCCTATAAGACCTACGACCGCTGGGCATTTCCGATCCTGGTCGCAGGCGTGGTCCTGCTGCTGCTGGTATTCACGCCCTTCGGGGTGTCCATCAACGGCGCGCGGCGCTGGATCGGCGTGGGCGGCTTTACCATCATGCCGGGGGAACTGGCGAAACCGGCGGTGGCCATGTTCACGGCCAGCTTCATCTGCAAGGACCCGGAGCGGATCCGCTCCTTCAAAAACGGCGTTCTGCCGCTGCTGGTCATCATGGCGCTGATGGCAGGGCTGATCCTGAAACAGCCCAACATGAGCACGGCGGTGACGGTGGCGGGGATCATGGTCCTCGTGATGATGGTGGGCGGCATGCGCATTCCGCATCTCATCGGGCTGACGGCGGTGGGTATCGCAGCCGGCGGTGCGCTGATGGTGCTGGAGCCTTACCGCTGGAAGCGGTTCACCAGTTTTCTGGATCCCTTTGCGGATGCCCTGGGAACCGGGTTCCAGGTAGTGCAGTCCCTGCTGGCGCTGGGTTCCGGCGGCCTGTTCGGCGTGGGAATCGGCAAGAGCATCCAGAAGACCCTGTACCTGCCGGAGCCGATGAATGACTTCATCTTTGCCATCATCGGGGAGGAGACCGGCTACCTGGGTTGTATGCTGTTCCTCTTCCTGTACACGATTCTCGTGTGGAGGGGGATCCATATCGCCATCAAGTGCAAGGACCTGTTCGGCACGCTGCTGGCGGCGGGACTCACTTCCATGGTCGCCATCCAGGTCGTGCTGAACATTGCAGTCGTGACATCTTCCATGATGCCGACGGGAATCGCCCTTCCGTTCGTAAGCTGGGGCGGCAATTCCCTGGCCATTTCCATGGGCTGCGCCGGCATCCTGGTGAACATATCCAAGAATTCACTGAGATACTGATCTCTATCGATAACAGAGGGGGAACCATCATTGAAAATCATACTGTCCTGCGGCGGCACGGGGGGACATATTTACCCGGCCCTGGCGATTGCGGACGAGATCCGGGCACATCACCCGAAAGCTCAGATCCTGTTCATCGGGACTCACAGGGCGCTGGAAAACGAAGTCATTCCGGCGCATGGATACGATATCATGAACATCTCCGCCAGCGGCTTTCACCGCAGGGAGATCTGGAAAAACGTCAAGACGCTGAAGGATACCCTGGAAGGGGCGTCCCAGGCGAAAAAGATCATCCGGGAGTTTCAGCCGGACCTGGTGATCGGCACCGGGGGTTACGTCTGCGGACCGGTGGTCCGTGCAGCCCACAAGATGGGCATTCCCACGGCCATCCATGAACAGAACGCCTTTCCCGGCATGACGAATAAAATGCTGTCAAAGTACGTGGACAAGATCTTTATCAGCTTTGATGAAGCAAAGAAGTACTTCCAGCGGGAAGAGGGAGTCTTCCTGGTGGGAAATCCCCTCCGGAAGGGCTTTGTGGTCAACGAAAAGGCACAGATGCGGGAAAAGCTTGGACTGGACCCGTCCCGGCTGACGGTGCTCTGCTTCGGCGGGAGCCTGGGAGCCATGAAGATCAACGAACTGATGGTCCATCTCATCGGAACCCTGAACGGGGCGGAGGACGTGAGTGTCCTCTTCGTTACCGGGAAGCGGTTTTACGGGGAAGTCCTGGAGAAACTCCGGGAACGAACCGAAGAAATAAAAGACAACATCCGGGTCTTTGAATACCTGGACAATATGCCGGAATACATGGCGGCGTCCGACGTGATCATCAGCCGGGCCGGCGCGCTGACCCTGGCGGAAATCACTGCCTGCGGCAAGGCGGCGATCCTGATCCCGTCCCCCTATGTGACCGGAAATCACCAGTACCACAACGCGCGGGTCCTGTCGGACATGGGCGCAGCGGAACTGATTGAAGAAAAGGACCTGACGGACGAGGCCGTTCTCTCCATCCTCGGCCGGCTGCGGAAGGATCCGCAGCTGCTGGCGGAGATGGAGGAAAAGAGCCGGAGCCTGGCCAGGACCGATGCAGCGGAACAAATCTACGGGGAGCTGAAGGAATACCTGGTCCCCGGGCAGTAAATGAAGAAAAGGCAGACCGAAATGAGTATCGATAATCAGGAAAAGGATTTCTTCAAAACCGAAGAAAACATGGAAACAGAAAACAGCGATATCCGGGATCTGTTCGGGGAGGATCCGATGATGGAGGGCAACCTGCCGGAGGAAGAATTCACGGAAGAGGAACTGCCGGAAGAGCCGGAGGAACCGGAAGAAGCCGGGGAGCCCGGCCCGGTTTCCCACGACCACTTCTTTGACGATCTTCGGAAAGCCCGGGAGAAGGCCGGTGAAAAGCCGGAGTCGGAGGACTATTTCTTCGATCCGAAGCGGGCAGCCCGGGAAGCGGCGGCAGCAGCTGCAGCCGCAGCGGCAGCCGAAGCGGCAAAGAAGGCTGCGGAAGCGGAAGAGGGAAAATCCGGCGGACTGGATGAATACGAAGACGAGTGGAAAGCATCCCCGATGCCGTCGCAGGAGCCGGATGAAGAACTGGCCCTGAAGATCAGACGGCGCCGGTCCCGCAGAAGCCGGAAAAAATTCTTCCGGCGGACGGCGCTGCTCCTGCTGGCGCTGGCAGTGCTGGTAGTGGGCGGACTGCTGTTCATCGACAAGCAGGGCATGGTGGACATCAAAAAGATCACCGTGGAAGGAAATGCTCACTATACGGCGGAGGAAATCATCAAGGCCTCCGGCATTCACAAGAAGACCGGTCTGATCACTCTCCGGACCGGCAAGGCACGGGGCAAACTGATGGATCTGCCTTACGTGAAGTCGGCGAAGATTTCTCGGAAATTCCCCCATACCGCCAAAATCACCGTGGCGGAGCGGGTCCCGGTCTTTGCGGTCCAGGCGGGAGGCTTCTTCCTGATCGTGGACGATGAGAACCGGATCCTGGAGAAAACCAATGATGCCGGCGGAGTGATGATCGTGGAAGGCTACATTCCCACCACCACGGAAGCCGGACAGGAATTCGTGCCCGAGAAGGATACGGGGCTGAAGAGTCTGCTGGAACTGGCGAACGAGGTGGAAAACCAGGGGATGGGCGTCTACAAGGTCTCTTACATGAACGGGGTGACCCGGGTTTACCTGACCCGGAACATCGTCTGTGAGGGCAAGTATGAAAACATCAAAGCCAATGTGGCGGAACTGGGTGACATCATGAGTTCCCTCCACGAACAGCAGATCGAGCGGGCCACCATCTACATCGGCGACAACGGGTATATTTCATTCTCGCCGAAGATTTAAAGGATACAGATTGGAGATGGGAGATTGGAGATTAGGGAAAAAGGACGAAAGGGCAGGGGCCGGACCCTGCTGTGCATCCTGCTGGTGATGCTGCTGTCCGCCGGTATGGCGGGCTGCGGAACTCCGGCACAGGAGCAGACAGAACAACCGGAGCAGGCGGAGACGGAAAGCAAGGGGATCCTCACATCTGCGGAGGAAATCGGCCTGCAGGACACGGACGGAAACGGAAAAGAGTACGTTTTCTACTATAACAACATCGAGTTTCATGCCCGGTATACGCCGGACAACTGGAAAATCATCGATTCCTTCCGGGTGACGGAGCCTGAAGATATGGTTTTCATCTGCCAGGCTTTGTCGGAGGAGCATCCCATCCATGGCCGTGACATGGTTTCCTGGCGGACGCCGGAGGACATGGCTTATGAATGGCAGCAGCACAACATCGTGTTCTACCTGCTGCCGGAGGAGAGCCCCCAGCGGCAGAGTGTAAAAGACGTGGACCTGGATCCGAAGGACCAGGGAAAGTCCTACGTGGAAATGTACCAGGACCGGAAGACCGGAGCTTCCGGGCAATAATTTGCGTAGGACTTATGAAACAGATCTCGGAAGGAACGGCATCCATCAAATCACGGAATGGTCCATGACAGAAGAAGAACACAGCGCCTTCCTCGCTTCCGTCGATACGGTTCGGCAGGCTGCGGAGACGGTGGGAATCCTTTAGCGGAAATCAGGGAAAAGAAAAACCGGAGCTTTATCAAAAGCTCCGGTTTCTGTTATTGGTCGGAGTGACGGGATTCGAACCCACGACCCCTTGACCCCCAGTCAAGTACGCTACCAAGCTGCGCCACACTCCGTTCCTTGTAACTACTTTATTGTACACATCTTCCCCCGTTTTTTCAAGCCTTTTTTTGCATTTATTCTATTTTTCCATCGATGGTATTCCGAGGGTCCCCATAAAAAAGTTGAAAAGACGTGCAGTTGTGATACAATGAGGGAAAAAGAGGAAATGAACGAAATAAAAGGATAAGGTAAGAGTAATGAGGCAATATGCGAGTATATTCAATGACGTGCTGGGGCCGGTGATGAGCGGTCCCTCCAGTTCCCACACAGCGGCTTCCGTGCGGGTCGGGAAACTGGTTTCATATTTGCGCCCGGACAACCTGAAGCGGTTCCTGGTGGAATTCGACAAGGACGGTTCCCTGGCACCCAGTTATAAGGAATCCTGGGTGGATGCCGGCCTGGCAGCGGGGATCCAGGGGATGCTGCCCGATGACGAACGGCTGCAGGAATCCAAGGCTCTTCTGAAAGAGAGCGGGGTCAATATGGAGATCCGGATCGGGTCTTTCCCGGGCGATCACCCCAATACGTACCGAATGACGCTGGAAGGCGAATCGGAAACCATTCAGGCGACGGCCCTTTCCGTGGGAGGAGGAATGGTGGAACTCATCGGCGTGAACGGCTTTGAAGTATCCGTAACCGGCGGGTTTTACGAGACCCTGATTTTCACCCACTGCAGCTCGGAAATGGTCAGCCTGGTACAGGGGGGCGAACTGGGAAGCCTGATTCCCGTCCGGCACCAGATCGACATCCAGTATGACGGGAGCCGGAAGACCGGGTTTTACGTGATCCGCACCGAAGAACCGCTGGACGAGGAGACACGGGAGGACCTGGGAGCCATGCCGGTGGTGGAGCGTATCTTTTTCCTGGATCCGGTGCTGCCGGTGACTTCCCAGCTGGAACCGGAAGTTCCTTTCCTGACGGCGGAAAAACTGCTGGAAACAGCAGGGGAAGCCGGGGAAGAATTCTGGGAAATGGGGGTTCTGTACGAAAGCATCCGGGGCGGCATGAGCAGAGAGGAAACCATCGGAAAGATGCAGGCTCTGGCGGACAAAATGCAGGCGTCCCTGGAACATGGCCTTCAGGGAACCCATTACGAAAAACGGATCCTGGGCGCGCAGTCCCTGTATCTGGGGGATCCCTCGAAGCGGCTGCGCCTGGTACCGGACGAACTGACCAACGAAATCATCCGCTGTGTTTCGGCTTTGATGGAAGTAAAGAGCTCCATGGGAATGTATGTGGCGGCGCCGACCGGCGGGTCCTGCGGCTGTGTGACGGGAACGATCCTGGGCGTGGCGAACCACCTGAGGATGCCCCGGGAGCAGGTGATCAAAGCCCTGTTTGCCGCCGGTATCGTGGGCGTGTTCCTGGCGGAACGGGCGACCTTTGCAGCGGAGCTGGCCGGCTGTCAGGCGGAATGCGGCAGCGGTTCCGGCATGGCGGCGGCGGGTTTGGTGCAGCTGATGAACGGCACACCGGAAGAGGCCTGCATCGCAGCGTCCATGGCCCTTCAGAATGTCTTTGGGCTGACCTGCGACCCGGTGGCGCTGGGCGTAGAAGCCCCCTGTCTGGGCAAGAACGTCATGAGCGGCGTTAACGCCCTGAGCTGCGCCAACATGGCACTGGCGGGATTCGACCCGGTCGTACCGCTGGATCAGACCATCGATGCATTCAATGAAGTGGGCCGGATGATCCCATCCGAACTCAGATACACCGGACTGGCGGGGCTGACCTGCACGCCGGCTTCCCGGGAATGGGCAAAAAGACTGGAATAAAACAAAGAGGCCGGAGACTGAAGTCTCCGGCCTTTCGGCTTTTATTCCAGCGCGCCGGCTGCTTCCAGCGCTTTCAGGGCTTCGTCGTTGTCCGGTACCCGGAGGACGAGATTGGCCTTGCCTTCTTCCTTGGAGAAGAATGCGTAACAGTAATCGAAGCTGATCTGGGCGTCGTTCAGGGCGGCCAGGGCTTTGCGCATGGCGCCCGGCCGGTCCGGGATCACTACGGAAAGGACTTCCGTGATCCGGCAGGAGTGGCCGGCTTTTTTCAGCAGTTCCACCGCCTTTTCCGGCTGATCCACGATCATCCGAAGGAGACCGTAGTCCTCTGTGTCGGCGATGCTGAGGGCCTGCAGGTCGATGTTGTTCTCGCCCAGGACCTGGACGTAGTCCAGGAGCTGGCCCGGTTTATTCTCTAAATAGGCAGAAATCTGTTTCTGGATCATTGTTCTATACCTCCTCTATTCACCATATCAATACAGCTTCCGTTTGTCAATAACGCGGACGGCTTTGCCTTCACTGCGTTCGATGGATTTGGGTTCCACCAGACGGACCTTCGCCACGATGCCCAGCATGGACTTCAGAGAGGAAACGATCTGTTTTTCTCTTCTGGAAATCGCCGCCACGGTATCGCCGAAGAGATCTTCCGGCATTTCCACCAGCACGTCGAAGGTGTCGCTGCTGCCCACCCGGTCCACAATGATCTGGTAATTCGGGGTCAGTCCTTCGTTTAAGAGCACGGTCTCGATCTGGGACGGGAAGACGTTGACGCCCTTAATGATGAGCATGTCGTCGGAACGGCCCATGGGCTTGCTCATCCGGATATGGGTCCGGCCGCAGGAGCATTTGTCCGGATTCAGTACGCAGATATCCTTGGTGCGGTAGCGGATCAGCGGGAAAGCTTCCTTGTCCAGACAGGTGAATACCAGTTCGCCTTTGGACCCTTCCG
>JAFWFI010000030.1 GCA_017515705.1 Bacillota bacterium | reverse complement strand
TCCGTGCCGAAGGCAATGCCGCCCTCCTTCACGTTGGGGCAGGAAATGTTCAGCTCGATGGCGTCCACGCCCTCGGCCCGGCCGATCT
This sequence comes from Bacillota bacterium, assembly GCA_017515705.1. Classification (GTDB taxonomy): domain Bacteria; phylum Bacillota; class Clostridia; order Peptostreptococcales; family Anaerovoracaceae; genus RUG14258. The sequence continues at coordinate 3,584 of JAFWFI010000030.1, read as the reverse complement.
TCTCCGCCGTCTCCACATAATCCTCCTGGGCGCTGCCCGCCACATTGGCGATGATGCAGGTGTCGAACTGCCGCAGCCAGGGCACCTCCCGTTCGATGATCGCATCCACCCCGGGATTCTGCAGCCCGATGGCGTTCAGCATCCCGCCTGGAGTCTCCGCCACCCTCGGCGTCGGATTTCCGAATTTCGGCGATGCAGTAGCCGCTTTCATCACGACTCCGCCCAGCAGGCTCAGGTCATATAATTCCGCAAATTCCCGCCCGAAGCCGAAGCAGCCGCTGGCGGGCATCACCGGATTCTTCATTTCCAGTCCAGGCAAGCTTACACGTAATCTTTCATCCATCAGTAGTCCACCTGTCCGATCCGGAAGACCGGTCCTTCCTTGCATACTCTGTAATATTTGTCCGGATCCGCCTTGTCCTTCACGACGCAGCCCATGCATGCGCCCATGCCGCAGGCCATCCGGATGTCCAGGGAAATGTAGCCCCGGCCGAAGAGTTCCTCCACCGCCTGCATCATCCGCTTGGGTCCGCAGGTATAGGCCATTTCCGCCGTCAGTCCTTCCGCCCGGATCAGTTCCACCGCATTCCCGTGGAACCCGTAGGTCCCGTCATCGGTAGAGATATGGGTGCGGATCCCCAGTGCGCTGAAGTCCTCCACCCCGTAAATATCCTCTTTGGTCGGGAAGCCCAGCACCACCCGGATCTTTCTGCAGCCGGCATCCTTGAGTTCCTTTGCCAGCTGCACCAGCGGCCCCGTGCCGGCGCCGCCGCCGATCAGGAGGATGGATTCCGCCGTTTCGATCGGAAAACCGTTGCCCAGGGGTCCGATGACCTGCACCGTGTCCCCGACTTTCATTTCCGCCATCTTCTGTGTGCCTTCTCCCAGCACTTTGTACAGAAGCGTATATTCTTCCGCTTCTTTATCAAAGGAGGAAACGCTGATGGGCCGGCGCAGGGTAAAGCCCGGCACCAGCAGGTTCACGAACTGTCCGGCCTTCAGGTCTTCACACAGACTGCTCTGCAGCACCATCCGGTACGTGTCCGCCGCGATCAGCGTATTCTCCAGAATCTTCGCTCTCTCATCCTTCATAGACGAACTTGCCTCCTACCATGGTCCACAGGACCTTTCCGGTGACTTTCTTTCCGGCAAAGGGAGTATTCTTCCCCTTGGACTTGAACTGCGCCGGATCGATTTCGTATTCCGCTTCCGGATCGATCAGCACCAGGTCCGCCAGGTCTCCTTTCCGGATCCGGCCCCGGTTGCTCAGTCCGAAGACCTCTGCCGGCGTTTCGCTGAGAACTTCCTGCAGCCGGGCGAGGGTCATCCGACCCGGTTTGACCAGTTCGGTATACAGCACGGGGAAGGCGGTTTCCAGTCCCACGATGCCGAAGGGCGCCTTTTCCATTCCCCGGCTCTTTTCCTCCGCCGTGTGGGGCGCATGGTCGGTGGCCACCATGTCGATGGTGCCGTCCAGCAAGCCTTCGATCAGGGCTTCCCGGTCCTCCCGGCTCCTCAGGGGCGGATTCATCTTATAGCTTTCATCCACGACGTCCTCGTCGATCAGGGTCAGGTGGTGGGGCGTTACTTCGCAGGTGACCTTCAGTCCTTCCGCCTTGGCCTTCCGCACCAGGTCCACGGTTTCTTTCGTGCTGACGTGGCAGATGTGATACCGGCAGCCGGTCTGCCGGACCAGTTCGATGTCCCGCTCCACCTGGGCGTATTCACAGGCAGAGGGAATTCCCTTCCAGCCCTTGCTTTCCGCATAAGGCCCTTCGTGAACGTATCCGCCGTTTTTCAGGCTGTTGTCCTCGGTATGGGCCACGATCAGGGTCTTGACAAACCGGGCCTGCGCCATGGCCTGACCCATGACTTCTTCCGACTGGACGCCGACGCCGTCATCGCTGAAGGCTACGGCTCCCGCCTGCTTCAGACTTCTCATATCCACGACGGTCTCTCCCTTTTCGTCCCAGGTGATGGAGGCGTAGGGTTCGGTCCTCACCACCGCATCCCGGCCGATCAGGGCACAGTATTCATTCATTCTCTGTACATTGTCCGGTACCGGATCCAGGTTCGGCATGGGCATTACCGTGGTGAAGCCGCCGGCTGCCGCCGCTTCCGTACCGGTACGGATGGTTTCCTTATCCTCAAACCCCGGCTCCCGCAGGTGCACATGGGCGTCGATGAAGCCCGGCATGATGATTTTTTCCCTGCAGTCGATTTCCGTGTCATTGAGCCCGGCGTGGATCTGCTTGTCTCCTTTCGGCATGATGACCGCGATCCGGCCTCCGCGGATCAGCATGTCCACAACGGTGGTTTCATTTCCCCGGGAGATCGCCCGGGCGTTTCTCAGTATAATCATGTTCCAGCTCCTTTGTCCGGTTCTTCTGTCGTCAACGTATTTGATGCTATTATATCAAACATTTTCCCAAAAATAAAGTAGGGGCCGATGCTCCCATCGGCCCGTTTTTGTTCTCCGTCAGTCGTGATCCACGCCGCATGTGCTCCAGGATTCCTGCAGTTCCTCAACGACCACTTCCGGCACTTTCACCGCCACCTGGTATTCATCCTCATAGACGATTTCCCCGGGGTCGTTGGTATAGACCACGTAGAAGGGGTGATTGTAGCGCTGCAGCAGCCACATGGCGGGATGGATCATTTTCATCATCAGATCCGCGTTTTCCGTCTTGAAAAAGCAGACCACCGGCTCCTGCGCATTGCACTGGGGCGGAAAGGGCAGTACCTCAGCGAACCAGGAGTCGATCTCCCGGAACAGGTCTGCATCCTCTTCCTCCATCACATCGTTCTGGACCAGCTGCCAGCACATGCTGAAGATGCCTTTTGCGTATTGGGTGTTGGAAGCCAGCTCCCTCCCCTGGATCCTTACATAATCAAATTTCATTCTCTTACTCCTTTTCCGCCGCAGCCGGCATCAGTTCTTTGATATACGTACCTTTCTCCGTCCGTTCAAACCCCATCTTCTCCATGTACTGCCGGTGCTTGTCGCTGCCGCCCCGGAAAAGCAGCCGCCGGATCCCGTGCCTGGGAAGTTCCGCGTACAAGTATTTCCCCACAGAGCAGTCCCGGTACACCGGCGTGGCGTAGTCAAGGGCCACTTCCAGGTCTCCGTCAGCGCCGCGGCTCCCGATGAGCAGTCCCGCCGGCACCGCCTGGCAGTAAACCAGGAAGGCTGTATCCCCTGCCGGCATCTCGTAGCTGAGCCCGGGGAAGTATTCCAGAATGTTATCCTTGTAATATTGTAAAAAGTATGCCACCGACTTTTCCTGCTCGCCGGTTTCCACCAGGTCGTACTGCTTTCGGATGTCGTTGAGTTTTTTCAGCTGCCACAGATTGATCAGCACCAGGCCGATGTTGATGATAGCCGTGGGGATCGAGTGGATCAGCAGGGCGTAGGAAGCGAAGATGACGCTGCCGACGGTGTTGATGATTCTGAGTTTCTGCACCGAGGTCATCAGCATGGAGCCCAGGATCAGGATGGAACCCAGGTAGCCGATGCCTTCGATGATGATACGTGATGTCATTGAAATCTCCTTAAATGTATCCAAGTTACTCCGGGCTGCAAG
>JAFWFI010000189.1 GCA_017515705.1 Bacillota bacterium | reverse complement strand
GTTACGATGACGGACGGTTCGCACCGAAGGACAACGCGACCAGAGCCCAGATCGCAGCCGTGATCGTACGGTTCATCGAAAGCGTATTGAGCGAATAAAGAGAGATGATGGGGCAAAGCCCCGAAGTAGATAGTCTGTAAAGGGAAGAGGGTGTCTCAAAAGCGAGACACCCTCTTCTTTTTTTTAAAACGGAGAGATGCCCAGGAAACGGGCCAAATCCAGTTGTTGTTTTCGGAAAACGAGAAATGTCCGAAATAAATTAAAGAAATTTCAAATATGCCGAAAAAACTACTGAGTAAAACCGAAAAAAAGAGCGACTAATAAGTATAAGGAAGAACAGACACTCCGGAAAGGAGGACACAGCATATGAAATACGATACAGAACAAGCGCTGTCGGAAGTCCTGCGACGACGATCAGCGCAAATCATAAAACGGGAAAAGAGAGTGACCCGTGGACTCTCCGGGACCGCCGCAGCGCTGGTCGTTGCACTAGCGGTCGCGGTCCGCGGATTCTCGGATTTCCTGCCGGGTGAGGTGGATTACTCCGTATACGGTGCTTTCCGGCTCCCCCAGTCCGCCGGCGGTTACGTGCTGGCGGGGGTGATCACGTTCTGCATAGGGGTGGTGATCACCTTGCTTTGCATTCGCTGGCAGAACCGGGTGAAAGGGCCGGATCCGCCGGATCGCAGCGAAAGGGGTCCCGCAGAATAAAAGCGAGGGTCCCCGCTGAAAAAGCGAAAACACAGTTTTGTTGAACGGTCCCGGGCAAAGCCCGGAGGCCTTACGGATAAGACCAGAACGAAAAGGAGAAGGAAGATGAAAAGCTTTTCGAAAAAACTATTGGGCGTCGTGCTGAGCGTGGCCATGATCATCACCATGACTCCCTTCACTGCATTCCCGTCCCAGGCGGCCACGAACCTGGATGGGGGATTCCAGGGGATGGACGCGGACGTGTTTACCGCCCTGGGATTTGACGTTACCGAATTGCCGGAAGGATACGATCCGGACACCACGGACAACCCCCTGGGCCGGGATAAAACCACCGGCAACCAGGTCTTTGAACTGGCGGTAGCCGGGCAGAACGGTGCCAAGATCTACGGCAAAGGGAACAATAACGTAAAAGGCACGGATATCTCCGGGATCCCGGGAGGAAACGGCATCGGAATGGAAATGTTTGCTTCCGCCGCAGGAGACTTTGACGGCGACGGCCTCTGCGGAGAAATCGTTTATGTGGGGTATGAAGAAGTGAATCCATCGGAAGCAACTTACAAAGAAGATGGGTTTACGATTGATGAAGTAACAATAAATACTTCCCAACTTCAGATGCGGGTCTACAACGGCCGGACGGAAACCTATGGAACGAAAAAGGATCTGGCACAGGTGACCCCGTTTTATACGCTTCCCCAGACTAACCTGACAGAATATGTGGATGCTCGGGTCAGTTTGACGGGATTCGATATGTACTGGCAAAACCTTCTGCAGGTCACTGCCGGGGACTACGACGGGGACGGCATCAGTGAAATCGCCGTCTATGTAGCCGAAAATGAACAGGCTCGGGTCGATGTGTATAAGTATCAGAAAAAGTCCACCTCCGCGCCTGGAGACTGGATCAATATGTCGAACTGGAGCAGGGTCTGGAGCCATGCCCTGAATGGGGAGTACGCCTATGTGCCCAATATGGTATCCCTGGTTTCCGGGGACTTCAATCGGGACGGCACAGACGATCTGGGAATCTCTTACGGGAGCGCCGTGGTATACGAAGCATATTTAGCCAGCGCCATGGGCCGGATGGAGTCCAGTAAAGCCGTCATGCTTTGGGGGGATCGGACAAAGATGCTGCAGAGCAGTTCGCCCATCGACCTGGCAGAAGAGGAACTGGGCGAACAAAACCGGGTCAGCCTGATCAAGGGGGACCTGGACCAGGACGGCGTGGCAGAACTGATCGCCACCGGCCAGCCGAAGGCAGACCTGGAACAGTTTACCGGCTTCGCTGCCAACGTTCTCAGCGGGAACATGCAGCGTACCGTTGTGACTTACACCTATGACCAGGATCTGGGACTTCTGATCAATTCTGCGGATTTGATGGAACCGGTGAAAGGATCCATGGTAACGGCGACGGTAGATGGTCAGACATCGAGGCAATGGAAGTCGGAAAACGGCTTCGATCAATATTATTATTCCGACCCTTATATGAAGACCAACGCGGCGGTATTTCAGCCGACAGGATCGGAATATCCTTACCTGTATCTGGACAGCTGTCTGTATCAATCCGTGAAAGGTTCCCTGACGCTGAAGGGAGAACTGGACGAGAATTACGATGGAGAGCATGCATTTGATCTGGGTACAAAATTCTGGGGCGCAAGGAACATCCTCGGCAGCAAAACACAGCAGTCCCAGTATGCGGAATACGGTGCGGCTGCTGCAGACATCAATGGCAGCGGTGCCCAGATCCTGGTCACCAGCTCATTTGCAGCGGATACCGGGAATCATTCCTGTCCGGGCTATCACCGAAATCAGTATGCGGTGGTAAACGGCTTAGCGGATGGAAAAATGCAGGCGACGATCACCTGCTCGGAGAACGATTCCACTGAGAGTTACCAGGGGCAGGCCCTGACCTTCCTGGACTGCGACGTCGATACCATTATTATGGAATACACCGGGAAGCACTACCTGACCTACTCCGACCCGAAGGTTCTGGCAGTCATCGCCGCGGCTCCCTACTTTGAAGACGTGGATGAAGCCACCGGCTATGAATTCGCCGGGAACAACACCACTTCCTGGGGAAGGACCCACGGGGACAGCGATGGAAAAAGCGTTTCCGTGTCCTTTGAATTCGGGGCCTGGGCGGAAAACAGCATAACCACCGCTACGGGACAAATCAACCTGAACGGCGGCCTGGTCTATACCCTGGAATGGGAAAAGAGCCGGACGCTCTCTCATGAATACACCATGACGTTCGGGACCTACGGGGATCAGGATGCCGTGGCTTTCTACAGCATTCCGACAGAAAACTATGTGTACCGGGTCTATGTCCCGGATGAAAAGGGCGGGTATGAAACCACTTCCTACGTTGTTTCCAACACCTTTGACCCGGCTTATCAGGTATTGACCCTGGACTACTATGAATCGATACAGAAAAACTATGAGACGCTGCCGAAGATCCGAGGGGAGGCCATCACTTCCACACCGGGGGATCCGTCCTCCTATCCCTCCTCCACCAGCGGCTACAAAGTCATCACCCAGTGGGACAGAGACGCTGCCGGCGTAGGCTATGGTAACGGCAGTATCGAACAGGAAATCTCGATTTCCGCAGAGGAGGAAATCTCCTATTCAATGGGAGCGGAATTTTCCTTTGAGCTGGGGGGCGGCCTCAGCGCCCAGGTGGACATGGGACAAAGCGGATATGAAAGCACCGGCGGCATGCAATTTGCCATCAACCCTGCCGGCGGATGGAGCACAACCACAATGAAGGGCACTACCATCGCCGCGGAAGTGGCCAATATGCCGGTGGAATTCCAGCAGTACGGTTACTATTTTGACTGGAAGCTCTTCAGTTATTACTATACCTTTGGTTCCGGCAAGGAAAAGACGCTGGAATTCGAGACCATGGAAGATGAGGACGACCAGTTTACGGTGGAAGAAGACGTCGAGATCGGCGAAGCCACGACCACCCGGATCCCGGTCATCAGCTATATCGTCAATAACGTATCCCAGCCCCCGCGGCTGCCGGACGACTTCCAGCAGGATTACGACCGCACTACCAGCGACAGCACCGTGATGACCTGGACCTACGATTCTCCGGTTACGGCGTTCATCATCAGCAAGTATTTCGACTTCCCGGTTGGAGGCGGCATCCAGCAGATCGCCCGGATCGAACCGGGAGACGCAAATCATTACCGGATCAAGTATGATGAAGACGGGGAACCCTATAAAGAATTCTTCTTTACGGACACGAACCTTTCGCCTTATACGGAATACCAGTATGCGATCCAGATCGAACGACTGGTTCCGCCGCCGCCTCTGTCTACGCCGTCGGCCCTGACCCCGGCCCGGACCAAGGCGGAGGACGGATATCCGAACATCACCATTGCGGAATCCGATGACGAACAGGATCAGAAGCTTCTCGTCTATCCGGACAAGAACGCTTACCTGAGCGCGGGCGTCACCGGTCCGGAGGGAGAAAACATTGCCAATTATTATTCCGTAGTGCAGTATCAGTGGCAGAAAAAGGACAAAGGCGCCTGGAAGGATTTGGTCGGAGAAACCAACAAGACCCTGACCTTTGCATCCGCGGGCGTAGACACCGCAGGTGAATACCGCTGCCGGGTCAATGTGATCACCAAGGCGGGCAACGTGGCCATTACGGCTTATTCCAATTCGGTGGAACTGACCCATGCGAAGCGCACCAGTTACATGAAGGAAGTTTCCGTTACAGATGTAGCGGGCGGCGGCATCCAGCTGTACGCGGAAGTAGCCAACGCTCACAAGGACAGCGCTTCTATTCCGGGCGGCGTCGTAACATTCAATCTGACAGCGAATGCCACCGGCCAGACGTACCAGTTTACGGCACCGTTGAACGCGAACGGAATGGCAACCGCCGTAGTGGATCAGATTCTGCCGGAAGGCATGTATTCCGTCAGTGCGTACTATTCCGGATCCTACATCTTTAAGTCCTGCTCGGGAAAAGCTCTTTATCTCTCCCAGCGGGCCACCGGTTATGATATCGATCTGCCGAATTCCGTGACCTATGGGGATGAAGCCCAGATCGTTTTCCGGGAAGCTTCCAAGGTCGGCGGCATCACTTCTACCGAAGACGTGAACTCCGACACGACCACGATGTATCTGGCAGCACCTCTGAGCCGGGCAGCCCTTTCCGGGGCAGTGGCTTACGAAAGCAGCGCTGTCGAGGGAACGAAATACTATTATACCGATACAGATGGAGTGAAATGGTACTTTACCGCTCCGGCGGATGGAGCCGCTACCTTTGAAAACGGCTTTGCCCTCTTTGGAAACGACCTGACGGAAAGCAGTATCAAAGCAGTTCCCGGTAAAGCGGGAACCTACCTGCTGCAGGCAGGAACACCGGCGGGAATGTATCGGATCACGATGAAAGTTGCGGATGCCGATGAAGCGGCGGTGGCTTCCATTGAAGTTCAGCCCCGGCAGGTCACGGTGCAGATTCCGAAGGATCTGACAGCCGGAGAGAATGAATCCGAAGCAGCAGAAGACATCCAGTTTAAAGACCTGGCGCTGATCAGCGGCAGCTGGGCAGATTGCGACATCACCGAAGACAAATTCAAGTATGAGACGACTTCCATCGCCCCGGACTATTACAACACCGCCGGAACACAATTCACAGCGGCGAATGTCCGGAAGCTTTGCGGAGCATACTCCATCATCGGGACGAAACAGCTGCCGAACTATCAGATTATCTATCGCTCGGGGCAGCTCACCGTTCTGGGCGCAGCCTATAAAGTCAATATCGGCGCACGGCCATTCGATGGGCTGAATGTGGGCAAAGTATACATGATGGCGCCGGAAATCGGCGTCGCGACCGGACCGTTGAAGGGACCCGGACAGGCGATCAAGCAGGTCCAGGCCGGCGTCCGGATGGTCTTCAGCGCCCAGCCCGATAGTGGCTATGAGATTTACGACTGGTACATTAACGGCAAGGCCCAGGGCAGCAAGAGCTCTACCCTGGTCTATACACAGCTGGCGGAAGACGTGGATGTGGAAGTCCAGTTCGCCATCAAGCAGAATACCCTGACCTTCGGCACCGCCGGGGACGAGGACGGAGGAACCCTGACAGCGGAACCGTCTCTTACCAGCGGCAGTGTGATTCGGCAGAATTCCCGCTTCAACTTCACGGCTGAAGCAAAGGAAGGCTACCACTTCAAGGAGTGGCGGTATACCGAGCAGGGACTGGGAACGGTTTATGACGATGAAGACAGCGGCGAAGCGACAAGCACCTATGACTTCTATATGCCGAACAACAGCTGTTCCCTCTACGCAGTATTTGAACGGGACGGTTATGTCTTCAACTACATCGACGGCAACAATGCCAATGGGCTGACCGCTACTTACGAAAACGAAGAAGGCAGGATCGTAACAGCCAAGCCCGGCGCCATCATCAAGGGCGGCACCGAGATCACCGTAGCTCCGGCTTCCGGTTATGACTGGGATCAGGAACGGCAATACGTTTCCCAGGGAACCCAGGGAGCAGCCGACTACGGGAAAGGAACCTATACTCTGACCCTGGACCAGGATACCACCGTATATGGCTGGACGGTACAGCAGGCTTACGACCTGACCCTGGGATATGAGCTGGCCAGGGTTTCCCGGCAGATTCCGGATTCGTCCATTACCTATTACATCGGAGACCAGGCATATACTTTCAGCTGTGAAGAGTATCTGGAAAACAGCGACAAGGTCATCAAGGACATCCCCGGCGGAACGCCGATTTCCGTAACCGTGGACGCACCGGCTTGGGTGGATCTGAAAGGCTGGACTTCTTCGGAAACAAAGATTACGGCCGAGACGGGAGGAGCGCTGCTGGGCACCGAAGTAGAGGTGGACGGCGCGGTCCAGAAGAACAAGACTTATAACTACACCTACGCGGTAGATGGAGGCGGAACGAATACCTACCACTTCACTTCTCCGGTAAATGGAACCGTACGGTCCCTGAGCGGGGAGAATGTCACCCTGTATTCTTCCTCCGCGACCTACACCATTCCGGCCCTGGGCCAGGATGAAAAACTCACCGTTGGACTGAAGGAAAAGCCGGTCCATACGGTCACAATGAAGGATATCGCTGAAAACGGTACCTACAGCTATGAACTGCCGCCGGGAGGGTTTAACGGAGAAACGGCAAACATCATCAATGTACATGACGGTGAGGATCTGACCGTTACGGTCATCCCGAATCCCGGCAAGACCGTCTCTTACTGGAAAACGACCTGGAAAGATGGGGAAGAAGACAAGTTCGTGAACAGCCCGGCCACTTCCCTGCGCTACACCATTCCGAACATTATCACGGATTACGGGTTTGAACCGATCTTCTCCACCAGCACCTACAACCTGATTTCCTGGCCTACCATCAGCGAAAGCCAGAATGGGTTGAACCTGGATCCGGAAAGTGGCTACATCTCCAGCGTAGCCTCCGGCGGGGACTTTAAATTCAAGCTGTCCGGCGATTCTCTGGGTCTGTTGGATGCAGTCTATGCCAACGACAATGAGTTCACAGCTGCCGGAAACGTGGTGGGCGACACAACCTATAAAGTAGAAAACGGTATTTACTCGATCACGAACGTGACGGGGAACCAGGAGATCACCGTGAAGCTGAAAAACATCGGCGTCACCGTCAACGGGATCGACATCAACGCACTGTCCGGCGTCGGCTGGACGTATGACAGCGGGACCCAGACCCTGACCCTGGCCCGGTCCGGCCTGAATGTCAGCGGCAGCAATGACCAGACCCTGGCACCGAATCTCCGAATCGTCACAACGGAAGCTGTGGGTTCACTGACCCTGGATGATCTGACAGTTACATCGGCAGCATCGGATCCGGTTCTGCAGATCGCCGGAGATATCATCGTAACCATCACGGACAGCAATACCATTAATGCCATCGGCGGAGCAACGGCATTCCTGGCGGAAAGCGACCTGACTCTGAGAGGGAACGGAGCGCTGGCAATCGAAGGAAGTATGGAAAAGCTGGAAGGTTTTGCGTTATTTGCCAGCGAAGACCTGACCATCACCGGCACGGCGGAAATCAGCATCCACGAAGCCACTGAAAACGGCCTGAGAGTGGGCGGGACGCTGACGGTGGGAGCGAATGGAAGCACATTGGCTTCGCCCATCCTGCGAACGGTTTCCGACACGAAAGATGGTGCTTCGCTCCATAATGTGGATCTGTACGGCGGTGAGATCAGTGCCTACGGGAAGGAATGCGGTATCTATTTAGGAGATGGCGTGTTTGGATCAAACGAAGTATATTCGATCAACTGCTATGACGGGATCTTTGAAGTGTCCAGCACCAAATTCATGATGGCTGGAGCAGTGGATGATGATGCTGTCAGAGCATATTATAAGCAGGGTTATCTGTGCCGGAGCAAGAAGTCAAGTGATCAGGAGGAAACAGACTTTGTCACTTACTCGAAACTGGCAAAAGACTATAACAAGTTTGAAACCATGCCGGCTTATGACCAGGTGATCAATGGCACCGGTGGGTGCGCTGGTGTGGCCTATGAATATGTACGGCTCAGTCCTCTGACCAGCGGAGCAGAAAAGGACGACCTGACTCTGTCCGTGAAGTATAACGGGAAGACGTACAGCCATACGCTGAGTAAGTCAGGGTCCAGCATATATTATATCGATGTGGATGACGAAACCACTACGGAACTCAAGGAGATAGATTGGCTTGATCCCAATACCGATATATATTATCCATATTATTATGAGGACGAGTCCGGAAAGAGCATTGATGTAAACGATATCGTCGTAGCCGAGTATGTCATGAGACACAACGGGCTCAAAGATCTGCACTTCAATGCAATGAAGTTTGTACAGCATACAGATTATTTCAATAATGATGAACCGCGGTACATAAGAGATTCGGATCAGAATATCATTGGCTATATGTGTGAACTGGCTCCGGCTACCGGAAAGTTTGACTATACGATATCCGGACCGATGGAGGGAGAAGTCAGTTCGGCCAGCCGCGGAACGATTTGTGCGGACGGCAAAATCTTTGCAGCGCAGTGCTTCCCGCTTGACACAGAGAAAACGGATAATATACAGACGCTGACCCTGGACAACCTGACTCATGTGGAACTGAATGTGGGAGACTTCCCTGTCTATCTGCAGGGCAACAATTACCTGATTGGATCCGATACCAGTGTTTGTCCTCTGATCGCCTCCGATACTCTGGATTTGAGAGGCAGAGGCACATTAACAATCAGCACACCGAATATGACCGCTCTTTCCGCGGATAATGTGGAACTGACAGACGTTGCAGCACTGACACTATTCAGTGATACCAGCGCCTTAGGAGCAAGCTCTGTAAAATACTACAGCGGAGAAGGAGACAACCGTGTTGAACTCCCGTATGGCCTGGGTTGGCTGGAGGACGCCGGCAGCAAGGCCGGCGACGCCGAAACAAAGGGAAGCGTGGATACCGGAACCGACTATAAATACGTGAAGTTCTACACCACCTCCACGGATGCCAGACCTACACCGGAGAAGCTGGTCTATGACAAAGGCGTCCCGGGCAGTGCTCCCACTGTCGATACCGTGACCCTGACACCTCCTACCGTGATGGGTGTGCCCCACCTGTTCACGCCGGGCGAAAAGGGATGCAAGGCGGAACTGTACAAAGGGAACGAAAAGTTAACAGAACTGACCGAAGATACCAACTATACTTATACAGAAGGGGATAACAAGATCATTGGCGACCTGACCATGAAGTATGACAGCGAAGACCTGAAGAATCTGGAGGTCGGCGAATACACCGTAAAAGTGTACTTTGAAGATGAAGACACAGCGGACGCCACCACTTACACCCTGGATATCCCGCTGACGGTTCAGGATACGGCACACGTTATCGGGGACCTGGAGGTAGTGGATCCGGATCCGCCTGTGATTACCCTGACAAGGGGCAGCAGCAAGAATATCACGACGAAGTTTACCGGTACGACGCCGAAGACCTATGACTGGTCGATTGCGGCTGTTGATACAGGGGGAACGATGGAAGGCATCAGCCTGCCGGATACCCACGGAACAGCGAATACCGTTTCGGTAGATGCGAATGCGGGGAACGGAGCGTACAAGATCACCATCAAATCCTACGCTGACGAAGCCAAAACCCAGCAACTGGGCGAAGCCACTGTAGACCTGAACGTAGTGCCGAAGGCGGAATCCATCGCAGTATCCTGTGAAGGGGAAACACCTTCCGGCGACGAAAGCTACATGCTGAACCACAATACCCTGGACGGCAGCATGAAAGACCCGTGGGACTTCAATGCAGCGGTCACCATGGATGACGGAAGCGACGCCGACCCGACGAAGATCAGCTGGTCCCTGTGGGGAGGCACCATGAGCGGCACCGCTGTCGACGGGGATGGCAAGCTTACCATCAATCCGAACGAGACCGGACTGCTAAATTCCGGCTACCTGATTCTGACCGCCATCTATGAGAATGCGGACGGATCCAAGCTGGAAAAACCCATTAAGATCCGTCTGTCGGAGGATGCCATCATCGGCTTCACCCAGCCGCAGGAAGGCGGGACCATCGATTCGGCCGCTGTCACCAATCCGGATGGAACACCGGTTCCGAGGAATACGGAAGTGACCTTCACGGCGACACCGGCTCCGGAATACGAAGTGGACACCTGGTACATCAACGGCCAGAAGACAGAAGGCGATGAGACCATGACCTTCACCACGGAAAAGATGGGCCGCTACAACGTATGGGCCACCTTTACCCGTGCGAAGATCTGCGAAGTGAGCTTCGACAAGGAAGGCCCGGGCGCCATCACGGCGGAAACCTCCAGCGGAACACTCACCAGCGGCGAAAGCGTGGCCAAGGACACGGATGTGACCTTCACCGCCGTTCCGGACACCTACGCCAAGGTAACGAAGTGGACCGTGACCATAGACGGCGAGGAACAGGACGGCTATGAGACCTGTACCGATAATGAACTGACCCTGACC
>JAFWFI010000188.1 GCA_017515705.1 Bacillota bacterium | reverse complement strand
TATAAACTGATGGATATCCTTCACCGTGATCAGCACCGCCAGCAGCATCAGCAGGAGGAAGCCGATGTAATGGATCCGGCCTTCGATTTCGGGGTTCAGCTCTTTCCGCGTGATCGCGCACAGCAGCAGGAATACCAGCCGCCCGCCGTCCAGCGCCGGCAGGGGCAGCAGATTGATCACCGCCAGGTTCACGCTGATCAGCGCCGCCATGAAGAGAACATACGTCAGCCCGCCGGTATGCACCCCGCTGTCCATAACGGAAACCATGCCCACCGGGCCCACCACGTCGTTGACGGACGCCGTTCCGGTGATCAGCATGCCCAGGGACTGGTACATGAGCTTCACCAGTTCCACGGATTCCTTGAAGGAATTCAGCACTGCCCGGGGCAGATTGCGCTCCCGGCCCGCATAGATGCCGATGTACAGCCCGCCGTCCTCATTTTTCATAACGGTCACGTTTTCCAAATCCACCGTTTCGCCGCCGCGGTCCACCGTCACGGTCAGGTTATCCCCTTCCTTGGCGGCGGAGATCTCATCCACCACGTCGCTCCAGTTTTTCGTCTGCTCACCGTTGACGGCCAGGATCGTGTCCCCGGCTCTGAGGCCGGCAAGGTCCGCCGGGCTCCCTTCCACCACGCCGGAGAGGGTGCTGGAGGCAAAGCCCACGATCATGAGCAGCACGATCAGGATGAGGATGGCCATCAGGTAATTCATGATGGCGCCGGCGGAAACGATCAGGATCCGCTTCGGGATGGACTTGGAGGCAAAGCTTCCGCTGCTGCCGGTGTCCTCGTCCTCTCCTTCCATGGCGCAGTAGCCGCCGATGGGAAAGGCCCTCAGGGAATACTGCGTATCATTTTTTACTCTCTTGAGCAGGAGCGGCCCCATGCCGATGGCGAATTCGTTCACCGTTACCCCGCATTTTTTTGCCGTGATAAAATGCCCGAATTCGTGACCGATGATCAGTACTTCGAGCATCACAATGACGATTATGATCGTTTTTATCATTTGTCTAAATCCTTACCGTCTCCCGGATCCGTGCCCGGGTCTCCCGGTCCAGTTCCAGTATGTCTTCCAGGCTGTCCGCTTTCACCGGGGCAAAATCCATCATCCAGTCCACCAGCCGGTCCTGGATATCCGTAAAGGAGATCTTTTCCCGCAAAAACATCGCAACCAGTTCTTCGTTCGCCGCATTCAGCGTGCAGCAGGCGCCGCCCCCCGTCGCCAGGGCCCCGTAAGCCAGGTCCAGCGTCCGGAAAACTTCCCTGTCCGGCTTTTCAAAAGTGAGCTGCGACAGCTCCGCCAGGTCCAGGCTCTTTTCTTCCATGGGAATGCGCTCCGGATAGGCAAAGGCATAAGCGATGGGCACCCGCATGTCCGGCAGTCCCAGCTGCGCCATTACCGCGCGGTCCTCGTATTCCACCATGGAGTGGATGATGCTCTGGGGGTGGACCACCACATCGATCTTCTCCGGCGGTGCGTCGAAGAGGTGATGTGCTTCAATGACTTCCAGCCCCTTGTTCATCAGTGTAGCGGAGTCGATGGTGATTTTGTTACCCATGCTCCAGTTGGGGTGTTTGAGCGCATCCTGCAGCCGGACCTTTTCCAGCTGACGGCGGCTGAATCCCCGGAAGGGCCCGCCGGAAGCCGTCAGGATGATCCTCCGGTACGGATTGCACTCGTTGCCCTGCAGGGACTGGAACACCGCGCTGTGTTCGCTGTCCACGGGCAGTATCTTCACGCCTTTTTCGGCGGCGCTCTTCATGACCAGGTCCCCGCCGGCCACCAGGGTTTCCTTGTTGGCCAGAGCGATATCCGTTCCGGCTTCGATGGCGGAACAGGTGGGCACCAGGCCCTGCATCCCCACCAGGGAATTCAGCACCAGGTCGTTTTCGGAGAGAGCAGCCGCTTCCTTCAGTCCTTCCTCACCGAAGGCAAAGGCCGTATCCGGGAACTTTTTGGACAGTTCCCGCGCGTCTTTTTCTTCTTTTGTCACCGCCAGTTCCGGTTTGAACTCCTTCAGCTGCCGTTCCAGCAACTCGATGTTCCGGGCACAGGACAGCACGCTCACGCCGTAGCGCTCCGGATTCTTCCGGATAATGTCCAGCGCCTGGGTCCCGATGGAACCGGTGGATCCCAATATCCCGATTTTTCTTATATTGCTCATTTAGTGAATCTCCATTTTCATCAGCACCAGCAGGATGTACCAGCAGACCACCGGCGCAGTGAACAGCAGGCTGTCCACCCGATCCAGCACGCCGCCGTGCCCCGGGATCAGCTTGCCGTAATCCTTCACCTTCAGCTTGCGCTTGAAGATGGAGGCGGTCAGGTCGCCCAGCTGGGCGAATACGCTGCCGATGATGCCGATGAGCAGGCAGTGCAGCCACAGGCCTTCCGTGAAGAAAATGCCGAAGAGCAGGGATACCACGGCAGAGCCGACGATCCCGCAGACAGCGCCCTCACGGGTTTTCTTGGGACTGATGGACGGACAGAGTTTTTTGTCGCCGAAAATGTGGTATTTCCCGAGGAAATACCCGCCGAAGTAAGCGGCGATGTCCGTAACAAAGGCAGTGATTACCACCAGCCACGCCAGCCGCGCATAATCCCCCAGGTCCGCGATCCACGCCAGGTGGAACATGAAGAAGGTGATGTAGGTGACTCCGGTGATGGTCAGCATCGCGTCTTCGGAGATCCGTTTATGGATGTTGAACAGGTACAGCAGGCTGGCCAGCACGCTGAGGAACAGCCAGAACAGATAGAACACCGGGTCCAGGTGGAAAAAGCTGAAACAGTACAGCAGCACCGCCGATCCCACGGCGATGGGGAGACTGGCCTTGATTTCATCTTTGTGATGGACCGTGAAGAATTCATACAGCGCCAGGACCGTGATGATCAGTGCAAAGATCTTCAGCCAGATCCCGCCCAGAAACACGAACACCAGCAGCGGTGCCAGGATACACCCGGAGATGATTCTCGTTTTCATGTTATCTTCCTCCAAAATTACGTTTTCTGTGTGAGAAAGCCTGCAGCGCTTCCTCGTAGGCCGCTTCGTCAAAATCCGGCCACAATGTATCGGTGAAATAGAATTCACTGTAGGCGCTCTGCCAGATCAGGAAATTGCTCAGCCTCAGTTCCCCGCTGGTCCGGATGATCAGGTCCGGGTCCGGCATTCCGCCGGTATACAGCCGTTCCCCGATGGAGTCCTCGCTCAGGTCCGCCGGGTCCAGCTTTCCGTCCCGGGCGTCTTCCGCAATGGAGCGCACGGCCCGCAGGATCTCGTCCCGGCCGCCGTAATTCAGCGCGATATTGAACTTCAGCCCCGTATTGTTTCTGGTCAGCTCCACCGCGTCCTCCACGGCTTTCCGGGCAGCTTCCGGGATAATGCTGTAATCCCCCAGAATATTGACCTGCACGTTTTCCCGGTGGATCTCCCGGATCTCCCTCTGCATATAGTAGACCAGGATCCGGAAAATGCCGCCGACTTCCTCGTCGGAACGTTTCCAGTTCTCCGTGGAAAAGGCGTAGACCGTCAGGTAATCGATTCCCAGTTCGCCGGAACGGCGGACGATCTTTTTCAGTGCCTCCATGCCGGCCTTGTGGCCGGACAGTCTGGGCACTCCGTTTTTCTTCGCCCAGCGGCCGTTCCCGTCCATGATAACGGCAACGTGTTTGGGCAGCACATGTATTGTATTCATAGTTCGCAGTTGTTGGCTCATAGCTTGCAAACGGACGGCCCCGCCAGGAACCGTCCGCAAATAATCAGTATCGACATAAGGTGATATGAAGTACATCCGTTTTCATAACCTGACGAACGACCCGCAGCTCCTCCCCTTCGATGGGTCCCCGGGGCGGTGTCGTCTCCGACATCACATATTGTACGCCGGACTCCTTCAGCAGCGCTTCCGCTTCTTCCCGAAGATATCCGGTCATATCCGGTATTTCAGCCAAGCCTATACCTCCATGATCTCCTTTTCCTTGTCGCCGACGATGCCGTCGATCTTCTTGATGCTGTCGTCCACGATCTTCTGGGCTTCGTCCAGGGCGCCCTTCAGGTCGTCTTCAGTGATCTCACTGGCTTTCTGCATCTTTTTCAACTCGTCGTTGATGTCCCGCCTCATGTTCCGGACGGCTACTTTGGCCTCTTCCCCCATCTTCTTGGCGGACTTGGTCAGTTCTTTTCTTCTTTCCTCCGTGGGCTGCGGAATCACCAGGCGGATCACCTTCCCGTCGTTGGAGGGGTTGATGCCGATGTTGGCGATGTTGATGGCCTTTTCCACGTCCGGGATGCTCTTGGGATCAAAGGGTGAGATGAGCAGCTGCCGGGGATCCGGCACGGAAATGTTCGCCACTGCCTTCAGGGGCGTCGGGGTCCCGTAATACTCCACCATGACCCTGTCCAGGATCGCCGGGTTGGCCTTGCCGGCCCGGAGGGTGTTCAGTTCGTCTTTTAAGTAATTGATGGTTTTATCGATCTTTTCGATCATTGCTTCATGCTGCTGGTAACGAGTAGCCATAATCATTCTCCTTTCACTGTTAAACCTACACTATCGATTTATCTGTCATTCAATGAATGTGCCGATCTTTTCGCCGCAGACAGCCCGTACGACGCCGTCCTTTTCGTTGAGCCCGAACACGTGGATCGGGATCTTGTTTTCCATGCAAAGGGATGCCGCCGTGGAATCCATGACCCCCAGTCCCTGATCCAGGAGATCCCGGTGGGTCAGATGGTCGTATTTCTTTGCGTTCGGATTCTTTTCCGGATCGTCGTCATAGACCGCGTCTACCTTTTTCGCCAGCAGGATCACTTCCGCCTCGATCTCCGCCGCTCTCAGAGCTGCGGTGGTGTCGGTCGAGAAGAAGGGATTGCCGGTGCCGGATCCGAAGATCACGACGATGTCCTTGCGCAGGTGGCTCATGGCTTTCCGCCGGATATAGGGCTCTGCCACTTCCCGCATTTCGATGGCGGTCTGCACCCGTGTGGGAATGCCGTTGCGTTCAAAGGCGTCCTGCAGGGCCAGGGAGTTGATGACCGTTGCCAGCATGCCCATATAGTCTGCGGTGGCCCGGTCCATGGACTTGCTGGTGCGTCCTCTCCAGAAGTTGCCGCCTCCCACGACGACCGCTACCTGTACGCCCAGTTCCAGCACGCTCTTGACCTGGAGCGCCACCATCTGGAGTTTTTCTTCGTCCAGGCCGAATTTTTTCTCGCCGGCCAGGGCTTCACCACTTATTTTCAGTAATACCCGTTTGTATTTTGGTTCCATATCCTGTCCTCCGATCATGGATGATATCTACATACTGGGAGTATTATACCATTGTTTGCTTTTCTGTACAACCTCTTTCAGGCCAAAGAACTACCCCTTCTGAAGCACGGCGCCGCAGTAGTCGCAGACCTTGATGCCGTCCCCGTAGGTGATGAACCGCTGTCTCAGGGATGGTTCGATTTGGGTGATGCACTTGGGGTTCCGGCACCGGTCCAGTTCCAGGAAACTCATCACGGAATCGTTGACGGAGAGGACCCTGCCGTTGTAGAAATCGCCGGTCTCGTCCAGCAGCAGCATGATCAGGCTCATCCGCACGTACATGCCGTTTTCCGCCTGTTCAAAGTAGCAGGCCCGCTTGTCGTTGTCCACTTCATAGTGGATCTCATTGACTCTGGGAAGCGGATGCAGGACGATCATGTCCTCCTTCGCCAGCTTCATCTTATCCATATTCAGAATGCAGGAATCCTTGATCCGATCGTACTCGTCCAGGTCCGAGAAGCGCTCCCGCTGGATCCGGGTCATGTAGAGGATGTCCACATCCCCGATGCCCTCTTCGATGGTCCGGCATTCCGTGTATTTCGCTGCGCCGGACCGGTCCAGGTCGTCGCAGATATATGCCGGCATCCGGAGTTCCTCGGGCGAAATGAAGACGAATTCATTGCCCGGGTACCGGGCCATGGCCTTGACCAGGGAATGGGTGGTCCGCCCGTATTTCAGGTCCCCGCAGATCCCGACCTTCAGGTCGTGCAGCCGCCCGAACTTGGAGCGGATGGTGTACAGGTCCGTCAGGGTCTGGGTGGGATGCTGGTGGCCGCCGTCTCCGGCGTTGATCACCGGGATCCGGGAAAACAGGGAGGCCGCCTTCGGTGCCCCTTCCACCGGGTGGCGCATTACGGCAATGTCCGCATACCCCGAAACGATCCGGATGGTGTCCGGAATGTTCTCCCCCTTGGCGGTGGAGCTGGAATTGGGGTCGGAAAAGCCCAGCACGCTGCCCCCCAGCCGCATCATGGCCGCTTCAAAGCTGAAGCGCGTCCGGGTGCTGGGTTCGTAGAACAGGGTCACCATGATCTTCCCGTCGCACTGGTGCAGGTATTTTTTCGGATCGTCTATGATCAGATCTGCCAGTTCAAACAGATCTTCAAGTTCTTTTACGGAAAAGTCTGTCGGTTCAATTAAGTGCCTGATCTGAAGCATGGTCTCATCCTTTCGTTTTTTTATATAGATTATATCGGATTTCTGAAAAAAATCAAGGCGGCGGACAGGGCGATAAAGGGGACGAATGGAATCTCGCGAATCCCGGAAAGCCTTGTATTTTCAACGAAAAGCGGCACTATGCAGAGTCCTGCCGAGAGGAGGCCGGAGAGAAAAAAAGCGAGAAATAACAGTTTCGCTCCTTCCATCGCCCCCACTGCCCATCCCAGCGCGGCCAGCAGCTTCACGTCGCCCCCGCCGATCCCGCCGGTAACGGCGGCCAGCAGCAGGACTGAGCCGCCCAGAACCGCGGCTCCTGCGGCGGCGGAGCCCGGGCTTACGATGCCGGCGAGCACCCGCCAGAGGCCCAGTGCGGCGATCGCTGCCGGGCCTGTGTTCGGGACGAT
>JAFWFI010000004.1 GCA_017515705.1 Bacillota bacterium | reverse complement strand
CTCATCTACTTCAGTACATTCCGTGCCTCGCTCGTCGCGCGCCTTGTCTCGAAAAAAACCTTCTGCGCATTGGTTTTTGTTAATAAAGGAATTGTCTGTTTTCCTGCACTATGTAGTTTTAAATGTTCTCGCCGCCGGGCTTTTTCGTCCGACAGCCTCTACATATTATCACTTCGATTACCTGTTGTCAATGGTTTTTTTCGTTTTTCTCTGAACAAATTTTATCGCTTCCACAATCGGTATAATTACCGCCGCCAACGCCGTCGCCACGGCAAATTCCGTCAGCGAAATTTCACTGAATGCAAAGGCTTCCGACAGGAACGGAATATAGATGACTCCCGTCGTCAGCACCAGGGAAAGCACCAGTGATCCCCACAGCCATTTGTTGGATTCTCCGGAATGCAGCACCGAATTCCGCTGAGAGCGCATATTGAAGGCGTGGAAGATCTCGATCAGGGACATGGTCAGGAACGCCATGGTCATCCCGTCCGGGCTCTCCGTGATTTCCCACACGCCGGCCTCCATAAAATGACCGATGAAATACGATGCCAGCACCAGCCCCGAAATGACGAAGCCCTGGACAACGATATCGAATCCCATGCCGCCCGCAAAGATCCCGTCTTCCGATTTTCTGGGGGGACGCTTCATGATGTCCGCTTCGCTGGCTTCCAGCCCCAGCGCCAGGGCCGGGAAGCAGTCCGTAATCAGGTTCAGCCACAGGAGATGCGCCGGCCGCAGGATCGTGAATCCCAAAAGGGTGGCCACGAATACCGCGATCACTTCCGCCAGGTTTGTGGAAAGCAGGTATTGGATGGTCTTTCGGATATTGTCGTAAACCCGGCGGCCCTCCTCCACTGCATGGACGATGGTGGCGAAGTTATCGTCCGCCAGCACCATGTCCGCCACGTTCTTGGTCACGTCCGTGCCGGTGATCCCCATGCCCACGCCGATGTTGGCGTTTTTAATGGAAGGCGCGTCGTTGACTCCGTCCCCGGTCATTGCGGTGATCCGCCCGCGGGCCTTCCATGCCCGCACGATCCGGGACTTGTGCTCCGGCTGCACACGGGCGAAGACCGGATACTCCTCGATCCGCGCCTGCAATTCTTCGTCGCTGAGTTCTTCCAAGCGCGCGCCGGTGATGGCTTCCTGATCCTCCGTCAGGATCCCCAGCTGCCTTGCTATGGCCGTCGCCGTATCCGGATGATCCCCGGTGATCATCACCGGCCGGATTCCCGCATCCCGGCATTCTTCAATAGCGGCCTTGACTTCCGGCCGGATGGGGTCGATCATTCCGGACAGCCCCAGGAAACACAGATCCTCTTCCAGGTACTCCGGGTCCCAGGATTCCGGCAGGTCTTCCCAAACTCTCCGGGCGCCGCTGAGCACCCGCAGGGCCTGGTCCGCCATCTGCTTATTATCTTTTAAAACCTTCTCCCGGATCTCATCCGTGAGAGGGATGGCCTCTTTACCGTTCCAATACATGGTGCAACGCTTCAGCACTTCGTCCGGCGCGCCTTTCGTGAACTGGATCATCTCCCCTTCCGGATCCCGGCAGACTACCGACATCATCTTCCTGGAAGAATCAAATGGCGCTTCGCCGATCCGTTCGTATCCGGCTTCCCTGCCGGACACGCCGACTGCCTCCGCATCGTTCACCAGGGCGCACTCCGTGGGCTCGCCCTGTGCCTGTCCGTTTTCATCCCGCACCGCATCGCTGCACAGCGACATGGCAAGCGCCAGCTGCTCCACGTCCGCCGCCGCATGCTCCACCACCGTCATCCGGTTCTGGGTCAGGGTCCCGGTCTTGTCCGAACAGATCGTCTGGGTACAGCCCAGGGTCTCCACCGCCGATAGCTTTCGAATCACGGCGTTCCGCCGGGACATATTGGTCACGCCAATGGACAGAACGATGGTCACCACCGCCGCCAGGCCTTCCGGAATCGCCGCCACCGCCAGGCTGACAGCGATCATGAAGGTGTCCAGAATCGCTTCCCCGGAGAAATCCGGATACATACGGAGCAGGCCCACTCCCATGATAATTCCGCAGATGATCAGCACCATGACGCTCAGGACTTTGCTGAGCTGGGCCATTTTACGCTGCAGCGGCGTCTGCTCCTTCACCACGTTGGCCAGGGCGTCCGCGATCTTGCCGACTTCCGTGGACATGCCGGTGGCTGTCACTACCGCCTTCCCGCGGCCGTACACCACCGTGCTTCCGGTATAAACCATATTCACCCGGTCGCCCAGGGGAATGTCCTTCTCTCCTCTCAGGTAGAGAGCGTCCACCCATTTCTGCACCGGCACCGATTCGCCGGTGAGGGCCGCCTCCTCCACTTTCATGCTGGCCGCTTCGATCAGCCGCCCGTCCGCCGGCACCGCGTCCCCTGCTTCCAGCAGCACCACATCCCCGGGCACCAGTTCCTCGCTGCGCACGATGCGGACCCTGCCGTCCCGAAGTACCCGGGACGTAGCCGCCGTGATTTCCTGCAAAGCCGCGATAGCCGCTTCCGCCTTGCTTTCCTGAACGACGCCCAGGACCGCATTCACGATCACCACGAAGAGAATGATGATGACGTCCGAGAACGATTCCCCGGAATAGAACGAAGTGATCCCGGAGACGACTGCCGCTGCCAGCAGGATCAGGATCATCGGATCCGTCATCTGCGCGAAGAACTTCCGGACCAGGGATTCTTTTTCCTCTTCCTTTAATTTATTGGGACCTGCCGTTTCCAGACGCCTACCGGCCTCCTCCTCCGACAACCCGTTCGGATCGCTGCCCTGCTCTTTCAGGACATCTTCCGCTTCTGTCAAGTACTCTTTCATTTATATCTCCTGTTATCAGAATGCCACGATTCCCAGATGTTCCAGTAATATTTTGATTCCCAGCAGGATCAGCACCACCCCGCCGAAGATTTCCGCCCCGGCCCGGAACTTCGTGCCGAAAACCTGCCCGATCTTCACGCCCGCGCCCGCAATCAGGAAGGTAACGATCCCAATCATCGACACCGCCAGTACAATGCTGACCTGCAGAAAGGCGAAAGTGACGCCCACCGCCAGCGCATCGATGCTGGTCGCCACCGCCATGGGCAGCATCGCCCGGATGGAAAAGGACGGATCCATTTCTTCGTCTTCGCCCAGCGCTTCCCGGATCATGTTCCCGCCAATCAATGCCAGCAGCACAAAAGCGATCCAGTGATCCACGTTTGCGATGGCGGACTGGAACCTGGCCCCCAGCAAATACCCGATCACCGGCATCAGCGCCTGAAAGCCGCCGAACCATAGCCCGGTCAGGATCGAATAACGAAGCTGATACCGTCTGAGCGTCAGTCCCTTGCACAAAGAGACCGCGAAAGCATCCATCGCCAGGCCCACAGCCATGATCAGTATTGCACCTGCGCCCATTATAACCTCCAACAAAAAAGACTTATCTGCATCCTGCAGATAAGTCTCGTCATTTCATACAAAGCCAGAAACAAAAGTTTCGAGTATTGTTGACTTCGTCGCGATTCATCGCTGACTACTCCCTTAGCTGTTGATATTCTAATATAAACCGGAAAAGATGTCAACAATGAAATATGAAGGAATCGGACCTGTGAGAGTCAGATCCGGTTCCCGAGTAGTAAAGTTTTGTAAATATAGTTTTTGTCAATCAAAAATGTAAGATAATTTTCGGTCGATTCGATTTTAATATATTTGTTCAGTTAAGGTAAGTTATTATGAGCTTATAATGTAATGGTATTTGTTTTATCCGGTGCGCTCCCTCCCTTCGTCCAAATGTATTATAACCACATCAATCGGTTAGTCTTGGCTAACCTCTGACATAACTATACCTCTTCCGGGGCTGACTTTCAAGCTCCATTCAGACCGAATTTGGCTCCATTCGGACACTATTTCAAAATAATCTCACAGAATCTCTGCATCAGAACGGCCGCCTGAGCTCTCGTCGCATTGCCCTGGGGCTGCAGCGTGGTTTCCGTCACGCCTTTCATCAGGCCGGTCTCCACCGCCCATCCGAGGGCATCTTCCGCCCAGTCGCTGACGGAGGAAACGTCCGTGAAGGAGGACAGGTCCGCTTTGGCGGAGACATCCGCACCCTTGATCTCTGCATACCGGTACAGGATCGCCGCCAGCTGTTCGCGGGTGATCTTGTCCATCGGTGCGAAAGAGGTCTCGGACATGCCGTTCACGATTTTGTTTTCCGCCGCCCAATTCACGGCCGCTTCATACCAGGAATCTGCTTCCACATCCGTAAAGGAAGATGCTTCCGCATCCGGCTCGCCTTCCTGACGCCACAGGATCGTGACGATCATCGCTCTCGTAGTGGTGTCGTTCGGCGCAAACTTCGTGTCACTGACACCGTTTATCATCTTGTTTTCGATGACAAAGTCCGTGCCTTCGTGGTACCACAGGGAAGTATCCAGGTCGTCAAAAGCTTTGGACGGACAGTTGGCGTCGTGGTCGTCCACCGGCTGCGGTTCGGTATTTCCGCCCGATCCACCGCCTCCTTCAGGCTTCTGGTCACGAAGGAAATAGGTGATTTCACCCTCATTGGAAGTAAAGACAAGCGCTTTTTTGCCATCAATCGTCTTGATTTCATATTCTCCCGGAGTGACGGTCTCGGCACCTTCGTTCAGAGCGATATAGGTTCCGCCATCCTTGCCGTCCTTCGAATCGGGATCATAGGCGAAGAATGTATATTCTGCAGTCAGCGCTTCCTTTCCGGAGCCGGTGAAGTCTGCATAGGTTTTGCCCGTTCCATCCGGAGAAAGAACGATATACATCTTTGCGTTTGCATACTGCGGAAATGCGGAGAAATCGCAGTCCCATGTGCCAACCAGGTCTTTGCGCTGGGCGTTGGTTTCCTCATTTTGCATCTCAACCAGGTTTTCCACGACAAACAGGGAGATCACTTTCTGGAGCGTGTCCTCATTGTCTTCTGTCAGAGCGGAAGTCTGAATGGCGGAGCCTACCCAGTAACCGTAAGGTCCGTCCAGAAGTTTGCAGACATTCTCTTCTGTATCGCCATATCGGAATTCAAGGTGATAGGTCGTATCCGGTGTGTCGGGGAACATCAACAGGTATGCGAACGGATCATTCTCCTCTGCATTCTTTGCTTTGTACAGATAGCCGTTCATTGCCATGTCGTAATCACCGTACTTGCCGGTAGCAGCGGCATCCTTCACAAATTCATAGGTGCGGGTCGTGCTCGTACCGTCTTTCTTTGTAAAGGTAACGGTTTTGCCATCCTCACCGCCGAAGCTGATCTTTGCCACATCGTTCGTGAAACCGCAGAAGAAGTTCGGTGCCTCATTCTGATCGCCATAACCTTTTGCACCGATGGAGGTCTTCATGTAGACAACGGTTTCATCGGCAGAGGTCCCGCCGACCACTGCAGCAGCATAATCATGCCAGTAGTGATCGTATTCACTGTTGAATGTTGCTCCTTCAAACAGAGGCTGGTACTCGTCTTTCACCTGAGACAGGAACTTTCCTCCCTCAGATATTGGAATGTTTACCGAACAATCATACACATTCTCCGTGGTGATAAACTTCAGTCCGGTAATGGTCTTTCCCGCTACAGAGTCCGGCGTCGCCCAGCCAATCTGTGTTTTACGCCAAAAGCCCTGTATATGAGGCAATGCCACAACGCTGCCGTCGTCGAAAGTCACGATGACACCGCTGACGGTTTCGTTTTCAGCCATGCTGAGTTCGCCTGACAGCCTGATCTCAACATAATTCCCGTGATGAGTATTATAACTGGCAGCGCCTGTCACATTTGCAACAGCAGAAGCCCGGCCGCTGACGGCAGAAAAGATCCCGTCCTCATTCATCGTCTTGTACCGGGCAGGCTTTTCATTCAGTCTGTACCAGGAATAATCCGGTGCGCAGAACAGAATATCCTTTCCGGTGACCTCTGTAGGCGTGATGGTTTTCTCCCGGCCGGTGACGATTCCGATGGTTTTAGCATCGCTGTCCTTGATTTCCTTCTCGCTGTCCAGCTTGCTCATATCGGCAACGAATACCGGATAGGTCACGCCCAAAGCCTTGACCTGAGAATCCGCGTTTACGGCGTCCACATCGTGGTAGGAGCCGCCGGCAATGCCGCTGTTGGCATATTTCAGCGTCGCCGTGCTGACCGCATCAACGGTTCCGCCTTCGCCGGTTTCTGCGTCATAGAACTTGTCATACGGAATGTTCATCAGAACATAAATGCCATCGTTTTCAGTGCTTCCGCCGGAACCCGTCCCGTCCGTTGCGAACGACAGGGAGGGCGTCAGGGTGATGACCATCGCCACGCTGAGGATGACCGCTAACGTTTTCTTCAGTGTTTTCATTTTGTCCTTCCTTTCCTGGTAATAATCTGCTGGTTAGTTAAAACTAACTCTTATTCATTGTACTCCTTTCCGGTCGGGTAATCGAATCCAATCGGACAGTCTTCGGCTCCAAACGGACGCGTTGTTTCCTCTGCATAAAGCAAAAAAGCTTCGAACTCAATTGAAGTTCGAAGCCTTTTATTTCTGCTTATTAAAATGAAGATTCTATTCCTGTCCCACCATTCTTCTCATGTCGTCGGGCATGAGCCGGAAAGTCCGGACGATGTCGATCTCCCTCGAACCGATGGCCCGGTAATAACCCATGGAAGGTTCGTTCCAGGTCAGGCACAGCCATTCCATCCGTTCGTAGTTCCGGTCCACGCAGATCTGGGACAGGTAGGTGATGATGGCCTTGCCGATGCCCAGGCCTCTCAGTTCCTCGTCCACATAGTAGATGTTCAGGAACATGCTGGTGCCGCCGGTAAAGCCGGAAGCCAGCGTATAGAACAGTCCGATTCCGACAGCCTTCCCGTCCAGGAATGCGATACAGCTCTCCAGTGTCTTGTTGCCGATCTGCTCCGTCAGGGTCTCCTTGTCGATGTTGCAGTTGGTCTCATTCATTTTCTGGTACACGCCCAGCTTGTAAATGTATTCGTATAAGATGTCGATGTCTTCCGGGCTGGTAGTCGCCATCCGGATTTCCAGGTTCTTGTCCATATGTTCCCTCCTCTTCATATACTCTCTTCTTGGTTCATTAACATTTATACCTGTATTATACACCTTTTTGCACCTGTTGAAACACGCAGATTTAAGAAAAAACATATAAACAGTTTTGAACCGCACTCCGGTGCATTAAGCTTTTACATTTTTATTCCGGGCCAGGGAAACAAAGATGCCGGCCACACAGATCAAGGAGAAGACAGTGTACCCGATCCTCATGGTGTGCACCAGGGCCTCCGGCTGAGCTTGTGCCAAAGCCACATCTCCCAGGGTGGCCTGGATGATGATGGTGACGATTACCATGCTGGAGGTATGCCCGATGTTCCGCATGGTCGACAGCACGGAAGAAGCCACACCGTAGGACTCCCTGTCCACGCAGCCCATCACCGCATTGGTGTTGGGAGAACTGAACAGGGCGAATCCGCTCCCGGCAAAAATCAGCACGATGATGATCATCCATACCGGTGTGTGGGTGGTGATGAAGACCAGCATAAACAGGCTGACAGCGCAAAGCCCCATCCCGGCCGAAGCCAGTTTATAGGGCGAGATCCGGTCGGACAACCGTCCCATCCTGGGAGAAAAGACCGCCATGATCACCGTCTGGACAATGAGGATCAGCCCGGCGATCTGGGACGGATAACCCAGCACCACCTGCAGATAAATGGACAGCAGGTAGCCGATGGCGTAGGTGGCTCCATAATTCATCAGGGTCGCCAGGTTGGACATGGAATAGGCTTTATTTGTGGCAAAGAGCCGAACATCCACCAGCGGGTCCGGCTGCCGGGCTTCCCGGCGGATAAAAAACACCGCAAAAACCAGCCCCACCGGCACCAGCAGGATCATCACCGGACGGGAAGAGAAGGCGTTCAGTCCGTACATCACACATACGATCATCAGTACATACAGGATATTGCCAACCTTATCGAAGGAAAGGGTTTTCCGTTCCGACGGCCGGTTCGGCAGTTTGGATGCGGCAGCGTACGCCGCCACGGCTCCCACCAGCCCGGAGAACACGAAGATAGCCCTCCAGCCAATGTAGTGGTTGATGACGCCTCCCAGCACCGGTCCCAGAGACAGTCCCACGTACGTGGAAGCCAGGGCATACCCCAGGGCGCGTCCCCGCTGGGAACCGGGGAACTCGCTGATCAGCACCGCATGATTCGTGGCGAAGATCATAGCTGCGCCGGCCGCCTGAACCGCCCGGGCCGCCAGCAGCAGCGGGAAAGTGGGCGCCAGGGCCGCCACAAAGGCCATGATCGTGAAAACCAGCACCCCCGTCACCAGGACTTTTTTCCGGCCGATCCGGTCCGCCAGTCCCCCAAAGGGCACCGACAGCGCCGCCGTGGGAAGCATATAGGCCACGACCACCCAGCCGATGGCTGCCGCTCCCACGCCAAGATCCGCGCTCATGTTCGGGATGGCCAGATTCGTGGCGCTCCCCATAAAGGTGGTGATCACCGAGGTCAGGATCGCCACGATTACCGTATTCCGTTGTACTTTCGTCATTTTTTCATTCATTGATATACTTTTTGGAAACTGACCCCTTCTTCAATCTCAATAAAACAGCTCCGGCTCCTTCCGGATATCCGAATACATCTCTTCCAGCTCATGCTGGTGATAGAGATAGCCGTGATCGTCATAGTGTTTTGCACCCACGGGGCACTTCTTCACGCAGGCGCAGCATTTGATGCAGGTGCCCGGCACCCGGGTCACGTCCATGGGATCCACCGCCGCCATGGGGCAGACTTCAATGCAGACGCCGCACTCCAGGCAGATGTCCGTATCCGTCTTGGGCTTCACCTTCCGGATGTCGATCGGGTTTCCTTCCCGGTCCCGGGGCTGGTAATAGCCGCTATAAGGCTTGGGCGTCCCTTTCACGAACACCGGCTCCGCCAGTGACGGATCCTCTTCCGACAGACCGGAGACTTTCTCCGCCACTTTCCCGGCGAATTCCTCCATCACTGCAAAGTCCTCTTCATCCGGCCGGCCGGCGCCCAGACGCTTGGAGAAGGAATGCTCCCCGATGAAAGCTCCCGCCGCCACAGTCCGGCAGCCGCCGTCCTGGCAGAGGTCCCTTAGTTCAATCAGCGCATCGTCGTAATTCCGGTTCCCGTACAGCACCACCGGCACCGCCAAAGCACCGTTCCCCTGCAGGGTCTCCAGGTACCTGAGCAGCACGTTGGGCACCCGTCCCGCAATGACCGGCGTTCCGAAGATGAGCAGGTCGTTTTTTTCAAAAGCCGGCCACCCGTCCCGGGCCGGTTTCAACGTGAAGTCAAACTCCTTCCG
>JAFWFI010000187.1 GCA_017515705.1 Bacillota bacterium | reverse complement strand
TGGATAAGATGCTAAAGGATATGGAAACGCTTGGTTTTACACCCTATATTGCCAGTTCCTACCGTACTTATTCCTATCAGAGCCAGCTCTTCAATACGAAGGCTTTTGGCTTATTTATGGAAATGGGGTATACCAACAAAGACTACGATGAATACGGCACCGAAGAGGGGACCGAGGTGTATAATGCCTATCAGCTTGCTGCAGAACGTGCCAGAAAGATTACTGCACCTCCCGGAGCTAGTGAGCACCAGCTCGGTCTTGCGGTTGATATTTGGGATAAGGAACGCCCACGTTTGTCTGCCTACACCAATCTGAATGAGGAATTTCGGAACTGGCTGGAGGAACACTCTTTTGAATATGGCTTTATCCAGAGATATCCGACCAATAAACTTCTGCGTACAGGCTGGGATGAACCTTGGCATTATCGTTATGTAGGTGTCGAGGTTGCAACCTTTATTAAATCCACCGGTATGTGCTACGAAGAGTTCTACAAACACTATAATCCGGAATTTAAAGAGTAACGAAAAAAACAGTTGACTTTACGATTAACTTCTGGTATTATAATCTTCGCCTCAGGGATGAGGCAATCTGGGGGTATAGCTCAGCTGGGAGAGCGCTTGAATGGCATTCAAGAGGTCAGCGGTTCGATCCCGCTTATCTCCACCATAAGGTCCTTACTCGAACTATTCGGATTAAAAAATCTGATTCGTTCGAGTAAGGATTTTTATTTTGCCCTAAATTTGGGCCACATCCAAAGAAATCATAGATGTGACCCTTTGCTTTGTCGGCAAGTCCGTCTACCCTATTTCGTTTAGGGTATAACAGGGTATAAAAAACTGCTGTAGGATCGATTCCTTTATCCATCCACTGAAACACCAGCGCGTCAGGAAACTTCTTGATGTTTCCAAAAGAGATTTCAAGAAGTTTCCTTTGGAAACACGAAAAGAATGGACCCAAAAACACACCCTGGATTTTGGGGAGAACTGATGGGGAGAACACGTATAATTCTTGATCTTCCAATCCATCCGAAAACCCAATGAAATCAAGGGTTTCGGGGATTGGAGGTTGTATAGAACAGGTGTAGAACACACAGGAAATAGGATCATATCTTCTCGATCAGGCAAGAACAACCAGACAATATCGAAACACCTCCGAGCCGATCCGGTTCAGAGGTGTTTGTTTTTCTGCTCAAGCTGTCGATTAACGGTTTTTCAACCTGTGTATCATCCTTACAGGGGAAATGCAACGGCATCCCGATACAAGCCCTTCAGTACGTCAAGGAACGCCTTGAGGGATGGGCGATTATCCTCCTTATGCGTACAAAGGACACAGGAGAAACTCTCGGCGCAGTCAAACGGGATCCATGCAAACTGTCCGCTGTGGTCGTTCAGAAATCCCGGCGCCAGGCAGACGCCCCGTCCGGCGGCTACATTGATCCTCGTCGTATCATGGTCGGCGCTGTTGAAGTAATGGATCTTTCCGGAGCCGATCAGCCGGTGCTGGACCGCCCGGAGCGCCTGGGGGGAGCCTCCGCCCACCATCAGCGTCCGGCCATAAAGGTCCTCCTCGCGGATCAGATTCTTGTCCGCCAGGGGATCATCCCGGTTTGCGATCAGGTAGATCCGGCTCTCAAAAAGGTCGTGGACCTGGATGCCGGGCACCTGCCGCGTCTGCTCCTTCAGGGCAAAGACCATATCCGTTTCATTCCGAAGAAATGCCTCCATGCTGTTCTCATACCGAAAGACAGGGGTGATCTGCACGTTCGGCTCGGACTCCGCAAACAGGCGTATGGCTTCCGGAAGAAAGTAAACGGCCTGCCAGACCATCAAGCCGATGGAGATGCTGTCCTGATACTTGGCGCTGAAGTTCTGTCCCTGCTCGATAGCGCGTTTCAGGTCCTCCCGCATACCGGTCAGGAAGGAAACGAACTGCGCTCCGGCCGGCGTCAGCGCGGCGCCTTTGCCGCTTCGCTCAAAGACGGCGAAGCCGATCTCCTCCTCCAGCAGCTTGATCTGATAGGAAAAGGTGGGCTGGCTGACGAACAGGTTGTCGGCTGCCCGGCTGAAATTCAGCGTCCTGGCAAGCTCGATACAATAATCGATCTGTTTAGTGGTCATGGTTTGCTCCTGTAATTTAAAAATTAAATCAAGTATAGCATGTTTCGATTGGACTTTGCAATATGTCCTTGGTAGAATAAGGCCAGAAAAAGAAACGACCACCCAACCGAATCAGAACAACAGGAGGAACCAACCATGGCCAAAACACTGATCGCATTCTTTTCCAGAGCGGACGAGAATTACTTCGGCGGCGCGATGCGCTACGTGAAGGTCGGCAACACGGAGATCGTGGTAAACGGGATGAAGGAGCTGATCGA
Source organism: Bacillota bacterium (assembly GCA_017515705.1). GTDB lineage: Bacteria > Bacillota > Clostridia > Peptostreptococcales > Anaerovoracaceae > RUG14258. The sequence continues at coordinate 2,106 of JAFWFI010000187.1, read as the reverse complement.
TGCCGATACCTTCAAGATCGAGATGAAGAACCCCTACTCCCCGGTCTATATGACCTGCATCGAGGAAGCAAAGAAGGATCTGCGGGCGAAGGCCAGACCGGAGCTTGTTTCCATGCCGGAGTCCATCGACGAGTATGACACCGTCGTTCTGGCCTATCCCAACTACTGGGGAACGATGCCCATGGCGGTCTTCACCTTCCTGGAGGCCTTCGATTTCACCGGCAAGACGATCCTGCCTCTCTGCACCAACGAGGGCAGCGGCATGGGCGGCAGCGAGCGGGACATCAAAAAGACCTGCCCCGGCGCAGATGTAAAGAAGGGCCTTTCCATCACCGGAAGCCAGGCGGCAAATTCAACGGCCAGCGTACAGAAATGGCTTTCCGCCAACGGACTGCTCTAATGTCAGAAAGGAGATCATCATGGAATACATCGTACTGAACAACGGGATCAAATGCCCGGTCGTGGGCATCGGCACCTATATGCTTTCCCCGGCGGACGCCGAAAACAGCGTCCGGGAGGCCCTGAAGATGGGCTATTCCCTGGTGGATACCGCCAACGCCTACGTCAACGAGCGGGCGGTGGGCCGGGGTATGAAGGCCAGCGGCGTGAAGCGGGAGGAGATATTCCTCTCCACAAAGCTCTGGCCCAGCGAATATGAGAACGAGAACGCGGTGGATGAGACCCTGGAGCGCCTGGGCGTGGATTATGTGGATCTTCTTTACATCCATCAGCCCGCGGGCAACTGGCTGGCCGGTTATCGTCAGCTGGAAAAGGCGTATAAAGAAGGCAAGGCAAAGTCCATCGGCATTTCCAACTTCGAGGGCAAATATATCGAAGGGCTGGAAACCAAATGGGAGATCGCGCCGCAGTTCATCCAGGTGGAGGCGCATCCTTACTTTACCCAGACGGAGCTTCGCAGGACCCTGGACAAGTACGGCATCAAGCTCATGAGCTGGTATCCCCTGGGCCACGGGGACAAGTCCCTCCAGAACGAGCCCGTATTCGCGGCGTTGGGCAAAAAGTACGGAAAAACCCCGGCGCAGGTCATCCTCCGCTGGCACACCCAGATGGGCTTCGCCGTGATCCCCGGCAGCCGCAACGTGGACCACATCCGGGATAACCTGGATATCCTGGACTTTGCGCTCACCGACGCAGAGATGGCGGAGATCGCAAAGCTGGATAAGGGCGTTCGCTACTACCACCGCACCGATGAACAGCTCGTCCAGTTCGCGGCCTGGAAACCGGAGTTCGAGAAGAAATGAACGTATTTGAGAAGCTGAAAAACGGAGAGAGCGTGGACATGATGTCCGAAGAATACCGCCCGGCCATAGAAGAACTCCTGCGGGCGGACCGGGCGCTGTTTCACCTGAACCACGCAGAGCCGCAGTCGGAGGAGCAGAAAAAGGCCTTCGAGGAGCTCTTTGACGGACCTATGCCGGAAGGACTCAGCATCTTTACCCCGACACAGATCGATTTCCCAAAACAGATCACCTTCGGGAAGCACGTGTTCATCAACCACAGCTTCACGGCTATGTCCATCGGCGGGATCGACTTCGGCGACAACGTCCAGATCGGGCCCCATGTGACCATCGTGACGGACAACCATGACCTGAAAAACCGCTATGTGCTGAAATGCCGCAGGGTCGTCATCGGGAATAACGTCTGGATCGGCGCGGGCGTCAGCATCATGCCAGGTGTCCATATCGGGGACAATGCCGTGATCGCCGGAGGCGCGGTGGTGACGAAGGACGTGCCGGCGGATACCATCGTCGGCGGAAATCCCGCAAAAGTCATCCGAACCGTACTTTTTTAAGTCAATAAAAACCTCCCGGTCGTCGGCTTTCACCGATGACCGGGAGGTCCTTTTCTTTATTCGTATCTGCTCAATTCAACGCAATAGAACGCGGCGGTGCCCAGCACTAGGAATATCACCGCCAGAACCGCTACAGTTTTCAGCACTTTCTTTTTTGACCCCTGCCCTCTTATTCTTCGAGCAACGTGAGACCGTGGCTTTGCACATCACCGTTTACGGCGGAGTAGATCCAATCCGCAACGCTGACGCCATCCTCCAGCTCGTCAAAAACATTGCTGGAAATGATTGTGTGC
>JAFWFI010000186.1 GCA_017515705.1 Bacillota bacterium | reverse complement strand
GGTACAGGGGGATTCCGGTGCGAATTCCGTTTCGGACATCCCCTTGGTAATGTTCTTTTCCACCGCCCAGAGCACCGCTTTATAGAAGTAGTCCTCCGCCTTCACATCGCTGAAGGGGTTGGTGGATGTGGAAGGTTCCGGAGAACCGGCGCCTCTCCACAGGAAGGTCACCACCTGCGCACGGGTACAGGCCTGCTCCGGCGAGAAGGTGGTCGGGCCGGTGCCGGTGGTAATGCCGTTGTCCACAGCCCACCGCACGGCGTCGTAATAGTAACTCGGGTTCTCCACATCCGTGAAGGGAAGCGGTTCCTTCTCCTTCTCCGGAATCTTGACGGTCACTTTGCTGTAATAGGCTTTCCGACCGGTGGTATTGATAACGGTCAGCTCGCTGTCTTCCACTGTCAGCACCACGTTCTTCGTGAGCTTGCCGGTTTCCGTCATGCTGAAGACTGCGCTGTTGTCCTCTCCGATTTCAGCGACCATGTCTTCCTTCCCGTCATTATCCAGGTCAAAATAGACTTTGTCTCCGTCCGTTCTGGTCTTGGTCTTCTTCACAAAGTTCCATCCGGCAAAGGATGCCCGGATCGCGTCGAATTCCTCCGCTGTCTTCGATGCCGTTCCGGAAGACAGGTCTATCGTACAGTCTCCCAGGTCTTTGGCCGGTTCCTTCGGCTTGACCAGGAACGTCACCGACGTAAAGAAGTCATAATTCATGGCGGCCATGGAGATTTCCTCGCTCAGCGGTGTGGTCACTTCCGCCTTTTCCGGCAGGGAGCAGGTATCCAGTACGGAAACCTCTGCGGAGGTTCCTTCCAGGTTGACGACCATCCGGATGTCGCCGCTGCCGTCCTTGTCCAGATCGAAATCATAGGTGTCGTTTTTCTGGGTATAGGAAATACTGCCCTTTTCGCTTCCTGCCGCCATCAGGGCATTGATCAGGCAGTCCAGTTCCTCATCCTGAACGGTCTGGCTGCCTTCCACCAGATCCAGTTCAAAGGGTTTTGCTGCCGGGGCCATCTTGAAGATCACTTTCTTCACATAAGGACTCGTGCCCTTTTCCTTCAGGTACGCCAGTGTTTCCTCCGACGGCGTCCATTCCAGGTCCTTTTCCAGGGAGAGGCTGTCCGTTTCCACGGTCACCGTCCCGGTTTTCGTCGTCGTGTTGTAGGCTACGATAAAGTCGTAACTGCCGTCCTTGTCCATGTCGAATTCATTGGTCTCCGTCTTCGCGGCGATCTGTTCCTTGTCCACCGCCGCCATCAGCGAAGCTCCCAGCGCCAGCGCCCGGGTCTGGGGCAGGGTCGCGGTTCCCTTTCTCAGGTCGATGGTCAGCTCATCCAGCGCATCCTCGATCACGTCCACATCATCCTGGAAATCCCACAGTTCCAGCCCGGATCCGTTCACCTTCACCGTACTTCCGATTTCCTCCTGGGAATAGGTCTTTCCCTTGTAAACCAGCTCCGTGGATTCGTCGAAAATGTAACCTTCCTTCGGTTCCAGTGTTATGCCGTATTCATAGGTGTGCCCGGAGATCACCACCCAGTCGTTTACCGCATCAGAAGCCATCATGAAATTATCATTGGCATCCGACCAGACTTCCTGCCTGACAGACGCCTTGTCGGAACCTTCGCCGACCTGGGCCGTAAATGCCGGCCTTTCGCCCGCCTTCAGATCGGTATTCACGTTTTTGATTTCCACCCGGTCAATGGGTTTGGGCGGGAATTTCACGGTCAACACAGTCAGCCTGTCCAGCGTTTCCGAAGCCGGAATCGTGATTTCCCTGTTTCCGAAAGCAAACGGCGAGCTCAGCGGCAGGAACTTATTCCTGATTTGCGTGGACATGCCCGGTCCGCTGGAAACTTCCATCCACTCGATATCCCAGACCCCGTCCTTGTTCAGGTCATAGCGGACATCCTTGTCGTTGACGACCTTCTTATTGAAAATGTTCTGAGTCACCGCCTCTTCCAACAAGTCGATCACGGGCTGCGATTCTTCGGCAAACATGACCGATTCGCCGCTGCTCAGATCCAGCTCACAGCTGCCCGGCTCCATCGCCAGGGACACTGCCGGAAACATCGAAATCACCAGCGCCAGACTCAGCACGACGCCGGTTACTCTTTTCATTTGCTTTTTCATGATAATCCCTCCTTTTCAACCAACTCGATACGCTTCTTCTCTTTTGCCCATATTATATTATTTTTTAGGGTGAAATGCACCTGTTTTTGAAGGTTTCGGTTGATTTTCAGGCTCATTATGGTATAATCCCTTTTGGACCCAGTCCAAATAGCGGAGTTCGGGCTCTAAATCCTCCGCGATACAAGTCAAAACCAAGGAGAAAAAAAT
>JAFWFI010000185.1 GCA_017515705.1 Bacillota bacterium | reverse complement strand
GATTTCCGGGGATCTCGGGAAGCGGACGAAGCCGGAAGGAGAGGACGACCGGCAGACAGAGGCGAAAAAGAAAAAGACGATGAAACGGAAAAAACCGATCAAAGAACTGTCAAAGCCTCCTGCGGAAGGAAAAGAGAACACAGAAAACAAAGAATAAACGATACAAAGACCCCCGGCTGATGCCGGGTTTTTTTATTTCATATGCCGACGGCGGTATTCCAGCGGGGTACAGCCCTCGATCTGCCTAAAAACAGTCTGAAAATAATTTTGCGTGCTGTAATCCAGGTAACTGGCGATCTGGGCCAGGGTCTCATCCGTATCCGCCAGCATGCGCTTTGCCTGCCGGATCTTTGTGTGGCGGATGTATTCGGAAACCGTTTTTCCCGTCAGCGAACGGAACCGCTTGGAAAAATAGGCTTCGGACATGCCGGCCAGTTCCGCCAGTTCCTTGCGGGAAATGCGCCGGCTCGTGTTGTCATGGATGAAGCGGACGGCACGGCCGATCCGCCGGTCCGGCACATCGAGGGTGATCTGCTCAGCCGTCAGCCGGCAGAACAGGAGTTTTGCTTCGTCTGCGAGCGCACGGATGTTTTCAGGGGATTCGGAGGCTTCCGTCTGCTGCACCAGGCGTTCCATGTGGCGGATACACAGGGAGGAACCGGCCCCGGACTCGATGGCCGTGATCCCCATGATCTGGATCAGGCTGATGACCAGGTTTTTCAGGTGCCTCAGGGGCGTTTCGCCGAAGCGGGCCCGGAGATCCGAGGGCAGCACATCCAGCAGGGACTCCATCTTTTGAACGTCTCCCCGGCGGATGCAGTCCAGCAGTTCCTGCAGGAGCCGGACGTTTTCGGATATCCAGGACATGCCCGCGTCTTCGTAGACCGTTTCGTATAGTTCTCGCTGGTTTTCGGGAGGGGTTGGTTTCTGTTTCATGACATAATTTTATAATATTCAGTATAATTTTGCAATACAAAAGACGGCGGCGGAGTATATGATGGAACAAAGAAGCAGCCATGAAGATTTCAGGAGGTGAGAGAGCATGGGAAAACTGGAGAATAAGGTATGTATCGTGACCGGCGCCAGCGGCGGCCTGGGCAAACAGACGGCGATCCGTTTTGCGGAGGAAGGCGCGATCGTGTGCATTTGCGCCAGAACGGAAGAGGCGCTGAAAGAAACGGAGAGAATTTGCAAAGAAAAAGGCGCGGATGTCCTGGCGATGACGGCGGACGTCAGCGATCCGGAATCCCTGAAGGCCTTTGTCGGCGCCATTGCCGAAAAATACGGCAGGGTAGACGCACTCTGCAATAACGCATCGACCATCAGCGCGCCGCATCCTTTTATAGAACACACGATTGAAGACCTGGAAGAAGCGCTTCACAGCGGTTTGTACGGGACCTGGACAATGATGCAGCTTTGCTTCCCGCTGATGAAGGATAACGGCGGGGCGATCCTGAATTACGGATCCGACGGCGGCGTCAGCGGACTGCCGGGATTTGCGGCATATGCGACGGAGAAAGAAGCGATCCGGGGACTTTCCCGTGTCGTTGCCAGGGAGTGGGGACGGTTCAACATCCGCGTGAACTGCCTGTGCCCGAAAGTGGCGACGGACCGGTTCCTGATGGGAATCGAGTATTCACCGGTTGAGATGCAGGAATACCTGAAAGCGTCCATGACCAGCGATGTTATGGGACGGATGGGGATGGCCTACGAAGACGCCACCCCGGTCATCGCGTTCCTGGTATCGGACGAAGCCGGATGGATCACCGGCCAGACCATTCACGTGGAAGGCGGAGACTGGATCAGCGCATAACGAACACAATGTGCAATAGAAGAGGGTGCCCCAAAAGGTCAATGAAATACGACCTTGAGGGACACCCTCTTTCCGTTAGCCCGGATTCCGTCGGCATGACCCGGATGACGGGCTCGTTTTGCTTCGTGTACCAGATTTCCCGGGAATCAAGGAGTTTTAG
>JAFWFI010000029.1 GCA_017515705.1 Bacillota bacterium | reverse complement strand
TTTCTCACCACTTTCTCTTAAATTCCTAATAAAAAAACACCCACGATCTACTTTCACTGAAACCTAAAGTAGCGGTGGATGTTGTTTTATCGCTTCTGATTTTCTGTCAGACTCAGATAATGCAACGATCCATCGCTCTTGTAAAGGTAAAGCCGAAGCTATTCAGTTGTCCGATGGGCCGTCTAATCATTATTCCTACCTGACTTTCTAAAGATTGAATAAAGTTTACTGCAAGTTTTTCCATCTGTCAAGGGGGCGGCACGGAGAAAACCGAAAATATTTTTCTGAGATGAGAAAAAAGTCCGGCTTTCTTTCTACGGTAAAATGTGATAAAATTTTACACTGTGCAGGACGCACTACATTGTTGATCAGGAGGCAAAAAAACAATGAGATTAGTAGTGAAGGTGGGGACATCCACCCTGGCCCATTCCACGGGGCGGCTGAACATCAAACGCGTGGAGCATTTATGCAAAGTACTGAGCGATATCAAGAATTCCGGCGTGGAGCTGGTATTCGTTACTTCCGGTGCCATCGGCGTCGGACAGGGCAAGTTATCCATGAAAGAACGACCTTCTGATCTCCCGACGACCCAGGCTGCTGCGGCGGTGGGGCAGTGCGAACTGATGTATACCTATGATAAACTCTTCGGCCTGTATAATCACACCGTGGCCCAGGTTCTGGTCACGGCCGATGATATAGGAGATGAAATCCGGAAAGACAATTTCATGAATACCATGCTGCGGCTGCTGCAGCTGGATGTGGTCCCGGTGATCAATGAGAACGATTCCGTCAGCGCACGTGAGTGCGTGATCGGAGACAACGATACCCTCTCCGGCATCGTGGCGGCGGCGGTCAACGCGGATCTGCTGATCATTCTGTCGGATGTGCAGGGGCTCTACGATTCCAATCCCTTCACAAACCCGGAAGCAAAGCTTCTGCGGGTCGTGGAAAAGATCGGCTCGGAACACTTTGCGGCGGCGGAAGGATCCGTATCCAAACTGGGTACAGGCGGAATGGTGACAAAACTTCAGGCGGCCCAGATCGCCACGGCGGCGGGCTGTGATATGGTCATCGCCAACGGCATGAACCCGGATATTTTATACGATATACTGGAAGGAAAAGAAGTGGGAACGAAGTTCCTGTCCGAAAAGCATCGGAAAAGAGAGGTAGGCTATGATTACGACATTTGAGATCATGAAACAGGCAAAAGCCGCGGCGCCGTCCCTGGCGGTGATCGGCGCGGACAAAAAGAATGAAGCCATCGAAGCCATGGCGCAGGAGCTCCTGGCTGCGAAAGAAGAAATACTGAAAGCCAATGGGGATGACGTGGAAGCATCCCGGGAACTGTATTCCGACGTGATGATCGACCGGCTGACCCTGACGGAGAAGCGGATCGAAGACATGGCGAAAGGCATGCTGGACGTGGCGAAACTGCCGGATCCCGTGGGGAAGGTACTGCGGGAGCACACCCTGCCCAACGGGCTGGTGGTGAAGAAGACCGCCGTTCCCCTGGGCGTTATCGCCATCATCTACGAAAGCCGTCCCAACGTGACGTCGGATGCGGCAGTGCTG
>JAFWFI010000028.1 GCA_017515705.1 Bacillota bacterium | reverse complement strand
GAGAAAATCACCAGTGATTTTTTCGTTACGATATTGATCATCCATTTGATGGCAAACAGCCCTGCCAGGAAGGAAATCACCACGCCCAGAATCAGCGCCACCATCGAGACGCCGGCCATTCCCTGGCCCATGGCGTGTTTCAGCTCCAGAAGTCCGGATGCCGCAATGGGCGGAATGGACATCAGAAATGCGAATTTCACTGCCAGCGGCCGGTGGATCTTGCATAAAAGTCCGCCTACCAGCGTGGAGCCGGACCGGGAAATCCCCGGTGCGATGGCCACGGACTGACACAGTCCGACGATGAACGCATCCCGGAAACGCATTCCGTAAATCGTTTTATTCCCATGTCCCAGCTTTTCCGCGATGAACAGACATGTTCCGGTGATCAGCAGCCCAACGCCCACGAAGATCATCTTCGTGAACAGGGATTCGATCACATCCGAAAGCAGGAAGCCGACGATCCCGGTGGGAATGGCGGAGATGATGATCATCACGCCCAGCCGCCGTGTGGGATTCTTGTTGATCTGAAGGCTCTTCGTGTCTTTCAGGTCCTTCAGAGCTCCGAAGAACTCCTTGATCAGGTCCAGTACATCCCTCCAGTACACCACCAGCACCGACACCAGGGTGCCCATATGCAGCATCGCCGCAAAGAACAGGACGTTGTTCTCGTCCACGTTCAGGATATTCTCAAAAATCGCCAGGTGTCCGGAGCTGCTCACCGGCAGGAACTCCGTCAGACCCTGGATCAAACCTAATACTATTGCCGAAAAAGTATTCAATCTTGTTTCCTCCTGTCCCAGTCAAAAAATTTCGCCATAATATTATACCACAAAACAAAGAAAAGAGCGAACAATATCCGCTCTTTTCCGCCTTATTTTATGAATTTTTTGTGATATTTGGGCTCCGGACTTCAAGCTCAAAGCCTCAGGCTTAGATCTGCGCCAGCAGTTTCTCCAGTTCTTCTTTGGTGAACCGGTAGTGGGTCCGGCAGAAATGGCAGACCAGTTCTGCTTCCCCGTCCTCGTCGATGATCTCCTGCAGGTCCTTCTTCCCGATGCTGATCAGGGCCCGCTCCATCCGCTCCCGGGAGCAGTCGCATTTCAGCTCCGGGTGGGTGGTGGTCTCGATCTTCATGGGGATCCCGCCGAAGATCTTTTTGTGAAGATCGTAAATGTCCTCACTCTCTTCCATCAATGCCGTCAGGGATTTCAGCTTGCCGATCTTGGTCTCCAGCTCCCTCAGCACATCCTCCGCCGGGTCCGGCAACACCTGCACGATGAGCCCGCCGGCTTCCTTTACGGTGTAATCCACATCCACCAGCACGCCCAGGGCTACTGCCGTGGACTGCTGTTCCGATGCGGAAAAGTATTTCGTGACATCTTCCGCGATCTCCCCGGATACCAAGGAGCACTGACCTACGTAAGGGTCACCCATGCCCATGTCCCGGACCACGATGATGCTGCCGTCCGTTCCCACGGCGCCGCCCACGTTCAGCTTGCCCTGCTCATTCAGGGGCAGGTCTACCGTGGGGTTCGTCATGTAGGCCTTCACATTGCCGGAACCGGTAGCCACCGCCGTAATCTTTCCGGCCGGGCCGCCGCCGTTGATGGTCAGGGTCAGCCGGTCGCTGTCGTCCTGCTGCATCATCCCCATCAGGGAAGCCGCTGCAGCCGTCCGTCCCAGGACCGCCGTAGCCGTCGGCGTGGAGTCATTGATCTGCCTCAGTTCCTCCACCATCTTCGTCAGGTCCCCCAGGAAAACCCGGAAAGTCCCGGACGAATCCATGGATCTCAGCACCGTATTTTGCTCTCTATGTTTGTCATTCATTTCTGTCGACCTCTTTTCTGTCCTTTTATGAGATTATTTTATGATTATTTCAGTTGTTCTGTCAATTAATTTCCCGTAATTGTTGAAATCTTTTTCCATATTCGATACAATATAAGTTATGAATTATGAGATTGAAGATTGGAGACTTAAGACTCAAGACTTGAGACTTACGACTTGCAATCCCGGACAGATGTCATTCCAAGCGAAGCGAAAAATCTGATCTCTCATCTCCCATCTTCCATCTTCAAACTTTTTACAGGAGAGTGACAGATAATGAAAAAACCCAATCTTGCCATCGTCGGCGCGACCGGTCTGGTCGGCAGCACATTCCTCGAGGTCCTGGAGGAACTGGATTTCCCCTTTGACAACCTCTATTTAATGGCTTCCGCCAAATCCGCCGGTAAAGTCATCACCTTCAAGGGGAAAGACTATGTCGTGGAAGAACTAAACGAGCATTCCTTTGACAAGGACATCGACATCGCCCTGTTCTCCGCCGGCGGCGACACCAGCAAAAAGTACGCACCCATCGCAGCAGCTCATGGCGTCACCGTCGTGGACAACAGCAGCGCCTGGAGAATGGATCCGGAAGTACCCCTGGTGGTTCCGGAAGTCAACCCCCAGGACATCGCCTGGAACAAGGGCATCATCGCCAACCCGAACTGTTCCACCATCCAGGCCATGGTTCCGCTGAAACCGCTGCATGACAAATATAAAATCAAGCGGGTGGTCTACACCACTTTCCAGGCTGTTTCCGGAAGCGGCCTCAAGGGCATCGAAGACCTGAAGCAGGGGCTGGAAGGCAACGACCGCTGCGTCGCTTATCCCCACCCCATCGCCGGCAACTGCCTGCCCCACATCGACGTGTTCACCGACAACGGATACACGAAGGAAGAGATGAAAATGGTCAACGAGACCAAGAAGATCCTGGGGGACGACAGCATCAAGGTCACGGCCACAACGGTCCGGGTACCGGTGTTCTCCTGCCACAGCGAGTCCATCAACCTGGAATTCGAAAAGCCCTATGAACTGGAAGACGTAAAGAAAATTCTGGCAAGCGCCCCGGGTCTGCACCTGGTGGACGATCCGGAAAACAACGAATACCCCCTGGCCCGGGATGTAGCCGGCAAGAATGATGTATACGTCGGCCGGGTCCGCCGGGACTACAGCGCCGAAAACGCCCTGAACATCTGGGTCGTGGCGGACAACATCCGCAAAGGCGCCGCCACCAATACGGTACAGATTGCTCAGCTTCTGCTGAACGAAGAAAAATAATCCCTAACAAACCAATGGAGGAAGAAAAATGGCAATATTCAAAGGCTCCGGAGTGGCCATCGTCACTCCCCACAAGAACGGAAAAGTGGACTACGAGTCCATGGGAAATCTGGTCGAGTGGCACATCGCCGAAGGGACCGACGCCATCATCGTGTGCGGGACCACGGGAGAAGCCTCGACTTTAACCACAGAAGAACAGATCGAAACGATCCGGTTCGTGGCTGATAAGGTTGCCAAACGGATCCCGGTGATCGCCGGGACCGGATCCAACAACACCGCCCACGCCATCGAACTGTCCGTGGAAGCGGAAAAAACAGGCGTCGACGGCCTGCTGTGCGTAACTCCATATTACAATAAGGCGACGGCGAAAGGTCTGCAGCGGCACTATTTTGCCATTGCCGACAGCGTCAATATCCCCATCGTCCTGTATTCCGTTCCTTCCCGGACCGGGCTGAACATCACCCCGGCCATGGCGGCGGAACTGAAAAAGCACCCGAACATCCAGGCCATCAAGGAAGCCAGCGGCAACATCTCCCAGATCGTGGAGATGGCGAAGATCGTGGATGATGACTTCGATATGTACAGCGGCAACGATGACCACGTGGTACCGGTCCTCTCCGTAGGCGGCAGCGGCGTCATTTCCACCGTAGCGAACATCGACCCGAAGAACAACCATCTGATGTGTCAGAAATTCTTCGACGGCGACCTCAAGGGCGCCCTGGAGATCCAGCTGGCCCAGAAGCACCTGATTGATGCAGTCTTCAGCGAAGTCAACCCCATCCCCATCAAGGCGGCGGTATGGCTTATGGGCAAGTGCGAACTGGAATACCGGCTGCCACTGTGCGAACCGGAAGACGCCACCATCGAAAGACTGAAGAAGGAAATGCGGGAATACGGCATTTTATAGGTGAAAGATATGATCAGAATCGTTATACACGGAAGCAGCGGCCGGATGGGCCGTGAACTGAGGGCAATGGTGAAGGACGATCCGGAACTGGAAATCGTGGCCGGCATCGACGCCCGGCCGGATGAGGATGCGGATTTTCCGCAGTTCTCCGATATCGCGGAATGCAATGTCCCGGCGGACGCCGCCATCGATGTTTCCACCCATGCCGCCGTACCGGGTTTCGTGGACTGGTGCCGGAAAAACAAGGTGCCGGCAGTCATCTGCACCACGGCCCTGACGCCGGACTGCCTGGCGAAGATCGAGGATGCCTCCAAAGAGATCGCCATCTTCCGCTCCGCCAATATGTCCCTCGGGATCAACCTGCTGGCCAAGGCCATCCGGGCCATCACCCCGGCTCTGCAGGAGGATTTCAACGTGGAGATCGTTGAAATGCACCACAACCAGAAGATCGACTCCCCAAGCGGGACGGCCATCATGCTGGCGGATGTGGTGAACGAAAGCTGTCAGCAGAAAAAGGATTATCT
>JAFWFI010000184.1 GCA_017515705.1 Bacillota bacterium | reverse complement strand
GACATCGGCATCGTGCCGGTGCTGAGAGCCGGCCTCGGCATGGTGGACGGGATGCTGGAACTGGTTCCCAACGCAAAAGTCGGGCACGTGGGCCTGTACCGGGATCCGGAAACCAAGCAGCCGGTGGAATACTACTGCAAGCTGCCCATCGACCTGGACAAGCGGCGGATGATCATCGTAGACCCGATGCTGGCTACCGGCGGATCCTCCAACGCAGCCATTCAACTGCTGAAGCAGAAAGGCGCGAAGAGCATCGCGCTGATGAACCTGATCGCGGCGCCGGAGGGCGTGAAAGCGGTTCAGGAAGAACATCCGGACGTGGACATCTACATCGCCGCACTGGACGAGAAACTCAATGAAAACGCATATATCGTCCCGGGCCTGGGCGATGCGGGCGACCGGATCTTCGGAACAAAGTAGGAGGTGAACAAGGTGGACAGAAGCAGAATAATTCAAGTAGACGAAAAAGTACCTATTGGTCAGTGGATACCCCTCAGCATCCAGCACACCTTTGCCATGTTCAGCGCATCCGTGCTGGTACCCTGGCTGTTCGGTATCAACCCGGCCATCGTTCTTCTGATGAACGGCATCGGCACACTGATCTTTCTCATTATCAATAAAGGAAAGGCACCGGCCTATCTGGGCTCCAGTTTCGCCTTCCTGGCACCGACTTTCCTGATCCTGGCCAATCCCAATATGGGCTATCAATACGCCCTGGGCGGCTTCGTGGTCACGGGTCTGATCTTCACGGCGGTGGCCATTCTGATCAAATTCGTGGGCACCGACTGGATCGACATCCTGCTGCCTCCGGCGGCCATGGGCCCCGTTGTGGCGCTGATCGGTCTGGAACTGGCGGGTACCGCCGCATCCAACGGCGGGCTGATCCTTTCCGACACCTATACTTCCATCAACCCGAAATTCGTTATCGTCTTCCTGGTGACCCTGGGCGTAGCAGTCTTCGGTCAGGTCATGTTCCGGGGATTCGCAGCGGCCATTGCGATCCTGATCGCCATCATCGTCGGCTACGTGCTGGCACTGGCAATGGGAATCGTGGACTTTTCGGCCATCGGGGAAACCTCCCTGTTTGCGATGCCCAACTTCATGTTCCCGAAATTCAATGCTTCGGCGATCCTGATCATCATACCGGCGTCACTGGTCGTTATCTCGGAACACATTGGCCACCAGGTGGTGACCAGTGAGATCGTGGGCAGAGATCTGCTGAAAGATCCGGGCCTGCACCGTTCCCTGATTTCCGACGGTATTTCCACCACGCTGTCCGGCCTGTGCGGTTCCGTACCGACCACCACATACGGTGAAAACATCGGCGTTATGGCCATCACCAAAGTATACAGCGTATGGGTCATCGGCGGCGCGGCCGTGTTCTCCATCCTGCTGGCCTTCATCGGCAAGGCTTCCGCTCTGATCCAGACCATTCCGGCTCCGGTCATGGGCGGCGTGAGCTTCCTGCTCTACGGTATGATCGCGGCTTCCGGCTTGAGACTGCTGGTAGACAAGAAAGTGGATTACTCCAAACCCAGAAACCTGGCGCTGACTGCAGTGGTCTTCGTCACCGGTCTGTCCGGCGCTTTCATCCAGATCGGACAGGTGCAGCTGACCGGCATGTGCCTGGCGACCATCGTGGGCATGGCACTGGGCCTGGTGTTCTACTTCATCGACAAGGCCGGCCTGGCGAACGATAAAGAAGAATAGACATAGTAATACGCCGTTGGGCAAAGTCGATAAACTGAATACAACAAAAAAACAAGAACCGGTGTGCTGCTTCAGCGCACCGGTCCCCGTTTTTGTAGAGGAACGACCTCTATGTGTTGACTCTAGTTGCAGCAGAACTCTTCGATATCCCGGGGGGATACGGAGTGCTTCACTCTGTCTGCTTCTTCCGCCGTCTTGGCGTCATTCCACCGTTCCATGGTCCCTACCAGGTAGCCGGTGATCCGGCGAATCCGTTCGAAGGGTACTTCCGTGAACTGGTAGTTCAGGTTGACGTATTCACCATCGGATTCGATGGTCAGTTCCTGCAGTTTTCTGCCATACTTTTCTTCCAGGTAGTCGACGTAAGCCCGAGTTTCTTCTTCTGAGAGCTGATCGCCGACAAAATTGATTTCCGGTAACATTCTTTTTTCACTCCTATACGATATATTGTGCTTTATTTTTGTTATAAGCACATTATATACCTATTCGGAAGAAAATCAATAGCAAAATACGCTTTGTAACAATTTGTAATATTTCCTCGAAAAGCCCCGTGTTTTCAACGGTTCCGGCCTTTTGATCCTACTCGAATTCGCGGAATTCCGCGTATTCGTCCGGCTCTTCCTCCGGCAGGTCTTCATCGAAGTCTTCCGGCGCATCCGCGGGGCTGTCCGCCGGCGCTTCGTCCGGCAAATCCGCCGGATCCCCGGCAGCTTCCGGAACGTCTTCGCCTTCCAGAATGCGGAGGTCTTCCTCACTCTGCTCCAGCGCGGCCTTGGCGGCCTTCATTTCAAGGTATCTCTGGCGGCGCTTCTTGCTCATGCGCTTCAGCATGGCTGCCTCATCCGCTTCGAGGTTTTTCTGATGCAGCGCTTTCCGGCGCTCCATTTCCGCTTCCCAGGCTTCAGCTTCCGCCGCTTCCTGCTTTTCCCTTTCGGCGATATTCGCAGCGGCTCTGGGTTCCAGGTCCGCCAGCTGTTCTTCCGTCATGAAGGACTTCACGTGATCCACCAGGGGATCGATGTATTCTTTTTTAGACCAGTCCACATCGTCGTAATAGGCTTCCAGCAGTTCGTTTTCCACCTCGGTCCGGTCTTCCGGATATTTCTTTTCGATGGCCTTGAACAATCCGCCCATCAGCCGCTTCTCCAAAAAGTTCAGTCCCAGGTAATCCAGCCGGCCCCGGAAATAGAAGAGGTTGATCTTGCTCAGGTCGTCTTCCCCCACGAAGTTCATTTCCAGGTGGGTCTGTACCGTGGATTCATAAGCCGGGTAAGAGCCAACGCAGAAGTAGGTCACCGGACGGTTTACGTGTTCCTTGCGCATAGCCGCGCGGAAGTTCTCCAGTCCGTTGATTCCCTGGCCGTTGATGTTTCCGCCGTAAATCAGCATATCATAAGTTTTCAGCCGGGAAGACCAGTCCTTGTAGGTCCGGTTTTCCGCAGAGCAGATATCTGCATCCAGCGCGTCGGCGATCCATTCCGCATAGCGTTTGGTGCTGCCGTGTTTGCTTCTATATAGTACGAGGATTCTATACTCTTCCATATTCGTTTTCTCCTCTCTCTATTCCACGATCTCAGCGAATCTTTTCTTCAAAGATCTCCAGGATCGTTTTTTCCGTTTCTTTCATCCCCGGATAAGCGATTCTGCCCATGAAGCGCATGGTTTCCTCCGGGGTGCGGCCGTTGATGGCGTGGACGGAATCCACGTAGGCGCCGTTCATGGCAAAGTCCACTGAGCGGTAAGCGATGTCCACCGCCACGATGCCTTTCATGGCGCAGCCCTTGTTGCCCCCGTCACAGATCATGCCGGTGATGGAGGAGGCCATATTGTTGATGACAAAGCCCATCTGCTCCACGGTTCCGCCTTTCATGAAGCACAGCGCTACAGCCGAGCCTGTGCCGGCCGCAATGGCGCAGCCGCAGAAGGCGGACATGAGCCCGGAGTG